>JAJXYA010000173.1 GCA_021780795.1 Bacillota bacterium
TAGGAAAATCCACCATCATTGTCAATTGTCCATTGTCAAATGTCAATTAATATATAATGCGTTTCACTTTTTATCTATTTAAGCTTAAGAGTTAGTGCGTAATATTAAAATATTGACTATTAGTCTACCTACTTAACTACAATATTAACAAGTCTGCCTTTAATAACAATAACCTTAACTACTGTCTTTCCAGCTGTTGCGTCTTTAATAGCACTATCATTTAGAGCAGCTTCTTTAATTGCTTCATCATTTGAATCTGTAGAAATATTTATTCTGCTTTTAATTTTTCCATTTACTTGGATAGCAATTTCAACTTCATCTTTAATTAAAGCTGTAGCATCAAATTTTGGCCAAGGTTCTTTAAATATAGAAGCAGTTCCTCCTAGATTTTGCCATAGTTCTTCTGAAAAATGTGGTGCAAATGGAGATAATATTTTAATGAAGTCTTTAATTGTAGCTTTCAAAAATTCATTATTTATTTCTTTTTCACTTAAGTATTTGTTTAAGCCATTTGTAAATTCCATAATTCTTGCTATACAAGTGTTAAATTGAAATTTATCAGCATCTTCTGAAACACCTTTAATAGAAAAATGTCTTATATAGTTTAGTTCTTTTTCCGCTTTTTCTATAGAAGATTTATTGCTGCCTGAGTTATTGATTAAATCAATAGCAGAGGTAATAACTCTTTCCACTCTGTCTACAAATTTTGACATTGCTTTAATGCCATCATCACTCCAAGCGCCGCCTTCAGTATAGTCGAAGCCAAACATTAAATATAGTCTGAATACATCAGCACCATATTCTGAAATGTAATCATCAGGAGAAATTGTATTTCCTTTTGATTTACTCATTTTCTGACCATCTGGACCAAGAATTAAGCCTTGGTGTCTTAAGGATAAAAATGGTTCATCAAAGTTCAAGTATCCCATATCTCGAAGAGCCTTAGTAATAAATCTTGCATAAAGAAGGTGCATACAGGCATGTTCTGGTCCACCAACGTATTTATCAACTGGAAGCATACTGTTTATTTTCTCAGAATCAAAGGCCTTTTCACTGTTTTTATTATCTGGATATCTTAAATAATACCATGAAGAACAAACAAAGGTATCTAAAGTATCAACTTCTCTTTCTGCTTTTCCTCCACAATGAGGACAAGTAGTGTGAAGAAATTCATCGGATTTTGCTAGTGGTGATTTTCCATCGGGAGCAAATTCTACGTTATATGGTAATTCCACAGGCAGTTGATCTTCTGGTACAGGCACTATTCCGCATTTTTCACAATATACTACTGGAATTGGAGCACCCCAGTATCTTTGTCTTGAAACAAGCCAATCACGTAATCTATAGTTGATTTTCCATTTTCCTAACCCTTTTTGTGAAAGACTATTTACTATAGCTTCTTTAGCAGCATCTCCTGACTTACCATTAAAGTCACCACTATTTACTAAATTTCCATAGCCTGTGTATGGAAGAGTATCTCCACCTTCAACAACTCTTATTATTGGAAGGTTATATTTTGTTGCAAAATCAAAATCTCTTTCATCATGAGAAGGTACAGCCATAACAGCACCAGTTCCATAGTTTGCAAGAACGTAATCACCAATCCAAATTGGTACTTTTTTACCGTTAACCGGGTTTATAGCAAAAGAACCTGAGAAAATACCGGTCTTTTCTCTAGTTAAAGATTGTCTTTCTATCTCTGTTTGCTTTTTAGCAGCATTTTTATACTGTTCCACAGCCTCTTTGTTTTCAGTAGTAGTTAATAGATCGGTTAAAGGACTTTCAGGAGCTAAAACTACATATGTTACCCCACAAAGTGTATCAACTCTAGTAGTAAACACATCGAAGGTAACATCGCTATTATCTGCCTTAAAGGTAACTTCTGCACCTTTTGATTTTCCAATCCAATGTTTTTGCATAGCCTTAGTCTTTTCTGGCCAGTCTAAAGTATCTAATTTTTGAAGTAGCTCTTCAGCATAATCGGTAATTTTTAAAAACCACTGGGTTAAATCTTTTTTAGTAACCTCTGTTCCACAGCGTTCACAAGTACCATCGGCTAATACCTGCTCATTTGCAAGCACTGTATTACAGCTAGGGCACCAGTTTACAGGAGCTTTTTTTCTGTATGCTAAGCCTTTTTCATAAAGCTTTAAAAATAACCATTGGGTCCATTTATAATAATCTGAATTACAAGTTATAACCTCATTATCCCAGTTAAACATTGCACCCATAGCTTTAAGCTGTTTTTCCATTGTTTCAATATTTTTAAGGGTTGAATCCTTTGGATGAATTCCTGTTTTTATAGCATAGTTTTCAGCTGGAAGTCCGAAAGCGTCAAAACCCATTGGCTGAAAAACATTATAACCTTGCATTTTTTTTAGTCTAGCCCAAGAATCAACTGGACCGTAATTAAACCAGTGTCCAGCATGAAGCTTTGCTCCTGAAGGATATGAAAACATTTCAAGCACATATAGCTTTTCTTTTAAATCATTTTCATCAAATTTATATAGGTTTGTATCTTCCCAAACCTTTTGCCATTTTTTATCGATTTTGGTACTGTAGTTACTCATGATAATCCTCCTAATTTTTTCATTTAAAATAAAAAAACCTCCATCTCTAATCCAAGAGACGAAGGTATACTCCGCGGTACCACTCTGTTTAGGTAAAAAATTACCCCACTTTAAAAATATAACGGTTTAACCGTATTACCTTTTTGGTAATATGCTCACAAGTGAGTTCACATGCTATTATCACTGTTTTTCACCAAACAACAGCTCTCTATAGATTAATAAACATACTACTATTCTTGCTCAAAGCAAAGTATATAATTAATTTTAATTATAAGCTAATACAGAGGTGTTGTCAATTATATGCTTTAGAAGCTTATAATTTAATTTGCATATAAAATATTAAAATGAATAAAAATATGAATATAATTTAGATTTAAAATAGGGGACATGAGCAATGAGGTTATATCATGGTAGCAATGTATTAGTAGAACAACCAACTATAATAAAATCAAATAAAACATTAGATTTTGGTGATGGGTTTTACACAACAGCAAATAGAGCACAAGCTGAAAAATGGGCAACTGTAAAATGCATAAATGAGAATTCTGATAAGAAATATGTATGTATTTATGAAATCCAAGATGATTTTTTTAAGATAGGCAATATAAAAACTAAAATATTTGAAGAACCTGATAGAAAGTGGTTTGAATTTGTCTTAGAAAATAGAATGAAGGAAAACTATAAGCATTCTTTTGATGTAGTGAAGGGATGTATTGCAAATGAAAAGGTGTATTTTTGTTTAAATGAATATTTTAATAATTTAATGGATTTTGAAACAGCAATTAAGGAAATATCAAATTTAAAATTGGAAGAACAAATATCATTTCATACGGAATTAGCATTAAGTAAGTTAAAATTTATTGAAGCTGTGGTGGAATAGAAAAATATTATTCATAGAATAAAAACCTTTTATTTGTAAAAGCTAATAAAGAACTTTTAAATAAGGGGGCTTTTATTATGAATGGTTCATGGCTATCTTTATTGCCGTTTCTCATTGTAATACCAATATCCATAATTACTAAACAAGTTCAGCCAGGTTTATTTACTGCTTTAATTTTAGGAAGCTATATAAAATCACCAACGCCGCTTGGTGGCATTCAGTCTATGATTTCATATATCGTAAAAAATATGATTCAATCTAACAATATAAGAGTAATTATATTTCTTTACCTATTTGCAGGAATTATAAGTATGATAAAGTTGGCAGGAGGCATAAAAGGTTTTGTTTTTCTTGTTAGTAAAAAGGTAAAGTCTAAAACTGGTGCTATGGCCCTAACATGGATATCGACAATGTTTACTTTTAGTGATCCTGATTTTAGAATAGTTACGATAGCACCAATAATGAAAGCACTAAGAAAAAAACTCGACATGTCAAAACAAAAGGTTGGAATAGTAATAGAAATCACATCTAATCCAGTAGTTGGACTAATTCCAATAGCTACTGCTTTTGTAGGGTATATGGTTTCTGTTATAAGTTTATCTATGAAAAGTTCTGGAATTAATGGTAAGCCATATATATATTATATAAAGAGCATACCATTCAATTTCTTTTCTTTTGTTATACTAATTATTGGTGTATACTATACTTTCTTTATGCACAAAAATGAAGAAAATTTGAAGGATGATAATAAAGATCCAAACAAGGACCAAGGGGAAGAACAATTAGAAGAATGTTACAGAGCATATGAGAAGGAAACCCCAACAAAGCCCTTTAATTTTATTTTGCCAATTTTAATTATATTAATATCTATTTTATACTTAAGTTGGTGGAATGGGCATATGGGTGCTACTAGTTTCTTTGATGCTTTTTTAAGAAGTGATGTATTAGGAGTTATGCTTGAGGGGTTATTTATAGGCTTAATATTTTGTATAATATTTTTTATGCTTCAAGGATTTAATATATCCAGCCTTGTAACACATTTTGTTAAGGGTGGAAATGAGCTTATGTCTGTTGTTATTATGCTTTCTTTAATTTGGGCTGTTTCAAACGTTTCGGAAGATTTAGGATTTTCTAAATTTATATCAAGCCATATTACAGGCATGATACCAAATTTTTTTATTGCGCCATCTTTATTCGTATTTGGAGCAATTTTATCATATTTTATAGGATCATCTTGGGGTACTTGGGGACTATTAATGCCTCTTGGCATAGCTTTGGCAAAGCATGGGCATGTTAATATTTTTTTATGCATTGGAGCAGTGTTTGCAAGCGGTACTTTAGGAGCCTTTGCATCACCACTTAGTGATAATACTGTAACCTTGTGTACAATTCTTGATTTGCCAGTAATAGATTATGCAAAGAAAAAATTGCCACTTACTCTTATTACAGCGATAATAACTACAATATTGTATACATGTGCAGGTTTTATATTTAAATAAGTTAAGTAATATAGTATAAAAAATCGTTACATGTAAAACATAATAAAGTAAATAAAATATTAAGGAGGAGGTAGAATAATATATGGAAATTCATGAAGGAACTATACCAGCAGCACTTGGAACTGTTGTAACGGGTGTTGGAGCTGCTATGGCAATTAAGAAGGTAGCACCAAAAATAGCAGCTGGAATTGTTGGCTTTGGTGCGGCACATATAGTGCTCGGTGCAATCGATTTAGCAGAACATAAAAATCATCGTAAGATGATGGGGATTTTCAAAAGATAATTATAATTATAATTAACACCTAACGATTTTAACTTATCGTCAGGTGTTTTTTTTGTTAAACCATTTCATTCTTCTCATTTAATTTTGAATAAAGTCTTTCTTGTTGTTTTGTAGTGAATTGAAAATAAATTTCGGTATTTGTTACCGCTTTATGTCCTAACCACCATTGTAATTCTTTTATATCCACATCAGATTCCGCTAAATGAATTGCTGTGGTATGCTTTAATGCATGAAAATGATGTTTTGATCTATCTTCAATTTTAGATAATTTGCAATACTTTTTCATAAGGTAATCTAATGTTTGCCTAGAAATAGGTTTGTTTTTTTGGCTCATAAATAGCGTTTCCTGTGAAGACGTAATTTTATTTAAAAGTATATATTGATCTAAAAGTAGTTTAGTTTCGGTATCTAATCTTAGTGTATTATTATTGCTTCCCTTAAGTCTAATGCAATAAAGTTCACCCCTCGAAGAACTGTAGTTCTCCATTTTTAATAAAGAAATTTCTGATGCTCTTAGGCCGCATCTGTAAGCTATTCTAAACATTACTAAATCTCTTAATGAATGAGTAGAGTTTGAGTTTTTAATTGCAGAAAAAAGAGAACTTGCCTCTTCTTGAGTTAAATATTTAATTTTACATTCCATAGTTTTATACATTATCTTTCTCCCTTAATAAAAAAAATTAGACAAAATAGATATTTTGTCCAATTAATTATAACATAATGTTGGTAATAATCCAATTATTATATAAAAAAAACGCTTATTTGTGTAAAAATAAGTCATTAAATAAAATTATATGAAATAGATTTGCATCAAAAATAGGCAGAAAACATAATTTAATATAAATATTTATACAAAATATCTATTTTGCATAATTAGCATATTACTATTTTTATTATTTGTCAAAAATATTTTTTAAATACATAGTGTGATTAAAAAAATGAAAAAATAGCATAATTTTAAAATAAATTTTTTATATATTTACAATAATTTCTATAAATTAACAAACGATATTTTGCAATTATCGTAATTACAGTCTAAGTAGGTGAGAGCATGGATAAAAAAAATGAAGATAAGGAAATTATAAAAAATATAATTATTAGAAGTGTTAAAAAGTATAGGCTCAAGGATCCGTTTTATGTAAATGTAATAATTGAAAGCGATATAATAAGTATTTACATAAAAGGAATTTTATCAAAAATTGGAGAGGTGTTATTTTATAAAAAGGAAATTGAACTAATAAAAAAGGTTTGGAGAAATATTAAGGATGTATTTATAAAAGAAATTATAAACGAAATAGATTTAGAAGTAGGCTATTCATGTGCACTTATTTCAGAAGTATCTGATTTTGAGAACGACTCTAGAACCATAATATTAAGAAGACAAAGGTTAGATTGACAGGATTCAAATTGATTTTTTAATAGACCAGTATAATGATGAAATTCATTTTATACTGTTTTTTTGTGTGAGATAATATATAAGCTTATCTATAAATAGGCTGTTTATTATAAATAAATCATAAGATAAAAATGAAAGGAGTTTTAAAGTTGATATCAATAAGTGGATTAGAGTATTTAAAATCTTTTGCTGAAGTTGAGGCCGAAATAATACCAGGGGGGATTTTGTATTTATACATAGAAGGAGATACAATAAAATGGAGAAAAGCTTCAAGTTCATTTAAGCTTGATATTTTTAATGTAGATGAAGTAATTAAAAGTAATAGTATAGCAGCTAGGGCCATGAGAGAAAAAAAAATCTTATCAGAAAAAATTCCACGTTCACTTTACGGAAGCAGATTTACTACTGTAGCAATTCCATTAATAGATGAAGAGGAGAAAGTAGTAGGTGCTTTTTCTATATTGATTCCAAGACTTCATCCTGTCATAAAATCCTTTAGAGATTTTGCACCAATTATTGCAGAGATGTTTCCAGAAGGTGCCACATTATTTGTTACAGATTTGCAAAAAATAATTGATAAACAAAGCTCAAAAAAATTTGATATTCCAGAGCTAAAAATTGATGATAGTTTTTTAGAAGATTCAATGGCTAGTGAGGTTATAAAAACAAAAGCTCATTGCATCGAAGAAATTGATAGTTCTAAATTTGGTGTTAATGTTCTAGAAGCTTGTTATCCACTTTTTGACGAAGAAAATGAAAATGAGGTTGTTGGAAACATATCTATTATTACACCAAAGGAAGTAGCTGTAAGTTTAAGAAATATGTCAAATAACCTTGAAAATAATCTTCAAGGAATAGTATCAGCAATACAACAGCTGGCAGATTCTGCAAGTGATATTCATACAAATGAACAGGAATTAAACACTGAAATTCAAGATATTATTACTTTGTCAGAGGAAATAAATGAAATTTCAGCATTTATTAAAAAAATTGCTGATGAAACTAAAATGCTAGGATTAAATGCGGCAATAGAAGCAGCTAGAGCTGGTGAGGCTGGAAAAGGTTTTGGAGTAGTTGCACAGGAAATAAGAAAATTATCTGAGCAATCTAAAAGTACAGTACCTAAAATAAACCAAATTACTGAAAATATAAAAGTAAAGGTTAATGAAGTTAGTCAAAGAAGTATAAGCTCATTAGCTTCAAGCCAAGAACAAGCTTCAGCAACTGAAGAAATTACTGCAAGCATTGAAGAAATATCCTCCGCTACTGAAGAATTAAACAATATTGCAAAAAACCTTTAATTGTGATAATAAGAATATACCCCTCTGTTATTGGAGGGGTTATACATTATTATGGCTTAATAATTACTATTTTTCCTTTATCATCTACAGCCTTAGTCTCACCATTTATAATAACTTCTTTTCCTTTTAAGTTATGAAAAACAAATTGGAAGTTTTTATAACTGTCTTTGTAGTTATTGTCTATTACCTTTAGCTTAATCTCTACTTTTTCTCCATTTGTAACCTTTATTTTATAGTTGCTATATTCACCAACCATATATTTAAAGCTTTCTCCATCATCAACATAGTGGTTATAGGTTGATGATGTATTTTCATCAGTTAAATAAACCTGTAAGGTCAATTTTGTTATTTCTTTTTCGCCAATATAATTTTGTACTTCGTAAGTTGGCAGTACAGAACCACCTTTAATATATATAGGACAAATATCTAACGGTACATTTTTAATTATATACTGACCACCTTCATGTATTTCACCTGTCCAATAATCAACCCAACAGTCTCCTTTTGGCAAATACAAAGTTCTTACTTTAGCACCTTGTTCAACTACTGGAGCAACTAAAATATTATCGCCACATAAAAATTCATAGTTTAATTCATAGGTTTCAGCATCAGCTTGATAATTGAAAAGTAAAGGTCTAATAAGTGGAGCACCAGTTTTGTTACATTGCCACATCATATCATAAATATAGGGAAGAAGCTTATATCTA
>JAJXYA010000338.1 GCA_021780795.1 Bacillota bacterium
TGGTACATTTAATATCAAAAGTATATTTATAGTATGGTCCAGCCCATTCCTTTAACTTCTCATGTTCTGGATGATTTTTATCATTTATAGCCTCTAAAAATGCTATATATCCAGGTATTCCACCTACATCTTCAGGTGGACATGCGCCCTCTCCTGCTATACAGGTTGGATAACCATATTCATAATCTTCAACTACCTCTTCTAAGGTTATATCATGTTTCCAATAGTCACCAAAATCATATACATATTCAATATTTCTATATTCACATAAATATTTATCTATCTTCACTTTGCTACAGAGTTTTGGAGTTATCTCAAGCATTCTTGAAATATATCCATATGGGTCATTTTTCTTTGTTAATTTCTTTTTAGAATATAACTCATATTCGGCAATAGCCTCTTCATCAATAGTAATTCTAAGATTTTCTTCTTTTATATTAAAGTCATATAAGTAACGATCATCCCATCCCATAGAAAACTGAATTACATCGTGAAGTCTTTTAAATGTAATTTCAGCTGGGACAATTACCCCTCTCCATATTAACGGCTTGGTATCCTTTAATGCTATTTTAATTCTGTAAGCTCTCATAAAGAATCTTCCTTTCATTATTTGGGTGCCACCCACATGGCAAATGGCATCTTTTACTATTTCCCTTATGATTTATTCAAACAACATTTTTTCTCCTATAGTATACATTAAATATTGTTTCCCTTCTATTCCATTATAATAAATTCAAATACACTTATAAAGCTAAATATACAACTTGAAAAGTATTTTAATTAAATAGTATAATTATTAAATAAAGAATGATTGGAGATGGATGAATGTCAGTAAAAAATATTACAACACTAGTAGATACAAAGTATTTGAAACTTTATAATGCAGAGTATATCAATAAAAGTGGTAAATCTAGAAATTGGTCCATAGCTTCTAGAAAAGATTTAGATACATTAAAAAATAATTATTTTAATGGCGCAGAGGACAAAATTGATGCTGTTATAATAGTAGCTACCCATGTAGATAAATCTACTCATGCAGCTGAAGAAAAATTAATAGTTATAAAGCAATTTAGAGTTCCTCTTAATGATTATGTTTATGAAATTCCCGCCGGTCTTATAGACTGTGGAGAGGATTTTGAAACTACAGTAAGGCGTGAACTTAAGGAAGAAACTGGCCTTGATTTACTTCAAATTGATTATAATAAAACCAAACCTAAAGCTTATATATCAACAGGCATGACAGATGAATCTGCGGCCTTAGTATATTGTACTTGCATTGGGGAAGTATCAAAAGATTATTTAGAACCAGATGAGGATATTGAGGTTATGTTATTATCTAGAGAGGAAGCTAAAAATTTAATTAATTCTAATGAGAAGATAGATATTAAAGCTTTTCTTGCCATACAAAACTTTATAGGTTAGTGTCACCCACGTGGCATAAAAAAATCCATTAAAATATTATTTTATTCTAATGGATTTATTATTTATTTTAAAAAAAGATGCCACTTGTCACATGGGTGTCACCTGGCATCTTTTTTCTATAAATCTAATTTGGGTAGTACCTCAGTCTCAAAAAACTTCCTCGCAGTAGTACCTGAAACACTATAAACTTCACTGTCATCTATTTTTACAGATACACCAGTTGTACAATGTCCCAAACAAAATATCGCCTTTAGTTCAACCTTATCTGACAGATTATATTCTTCAATGATTTGTTGAAAGTTATTAATAACATTGTAAGATCCTTTAATATGGCATGCACTGCCTACACAAACACTTAAATCTATCACAAAAATTACTCCCTTCCTTTGTAGTTTACGTGTAATAACTTGTGAACCTTACCTTTTAGTAAGCCTGAATACAAGGACATCATTAGTGGGTTTTCCTCTGAACGTTTTATGCTACTCATTCTATCTGCTTCATATAATCCAGCACTACGTTTTAATTTTCCTTCAGCTTTTGCAAATGGTTGTCCTGCACCACAAATACATCCGCCTGGACATGCCATAACTTCTATGAAATCATAATGAGCTTCGCCTGTCTTTATTCTTTTTACAAGATCATCTGCATTTTTAAGTCCACTTACCACCGCTATCTTTATTACACGTTCGCCCACAGTGATACTAGTTTCTTTAACTCCCTCCATGCCTCTTACTCCATTAAAAGCAAGAGCACGTAATGTAGGAGTTGATTTATCATCTAAAACTCTACGTATAACAGCTTCAGTAACACCGCCTGTTACTCCAAATATAACACCAGCTCCACTGTTAACACCAAATGGCATATCAACTGCCTCAGGCTCTACTTCTGAGAATACAATTCCGGATTCTTTTATCATTTCAATAAGCTCTTGTGTAGTTATTACATAATCTACACTAGGAACTCCATCTTCTTTAAATTCATCCCTTTGCGCTTCGAATTTTTTTGCTGTACAAGGCATGATTGCCACTGACACAACTCTTTTATTAGAGTAACTATAGTGTTCTTTTATCACAGAAGAAAACATTTGCATAGGTGAGCGACAAGTCGAAACATTTTGCATTAAATCTTTATGATTTTTTTCCACATAGCTTACCCAAGCTGGACAGCAAGATGTAAATAGTGGTAACTTTTCATTTTTCTCAAGTCTTGCAAGAAACTCTCCTGTTTCCTCTAAGACTGTAAGATCTGCTCCTGTTGAAGTATCAAACACTTCATCAAAGCCCATTTTTCTAAGAACACTTACTATTTTACCCATTACATTTTCGCCGTCTTTTTGTCCAAGTTCTTGGCTAATTCCCACTCTTACTGCAGGAGCAATTTGAACTACAACCTTTGTATCCTTATCACTAAGCTCTTTCCAAAGCTTTGCTACATCTCTTTTTATCACTATTGCACCTGTAGGACAAACTGCTGCACACTGTCCACAACCAACACAATTTGATTCTGCTAATGGTTCATCAAAAGCAGTACCTACACTCATTTTCGAACCCCTTTTAACAAAATCAATAGCTCCAACGTTTTGTACTTCATCACAGACTCTTACGCAGTCACCACATAAAATACATTTACTTTTATCCTTCACTATACATACAGATGAATCATCTATTTGCCTGGTTTCAGATGTATTATTAAATCTTATCTGCTTTATTCCAAAACGCTGTGCTAACTCTTGCAATTTGCAATGACCATTTTTTTCACAAGTAGTACAATCTCTACAGTGATCTGAAAGCAATAATTCAAGAATCATTTTTCTATACTTTCGAAGTCTTGGTGTATTTGTAAATATCTCCATACCAGCTTTTGGAGGAGTAGAACAAGATGCTTCCATGTCCCCCCATTTATTTTCTACCATACACATACGACAGGCACCATAAACTGAAAGCTCAGAATAATAGCATAAGGTAGGTAACTCAATACCAACTCTTCTAATTAATTCAAGAATATTTTTTTCACCCTTTATTTCTACAGGCATATTATCTATAAGCATAAACTGTCCATTCATTGTTTTAATCCTCCTTTATAGCTTTGAAAGCACAAGATTCGATACAGGCACCACACTTAATACACTTATCTTGATCGATAACAAATGGTTCCTTGATCTTACCTGAAATTGCTCCCACAGGGCAAATTCTTGAACACTTTGAACAGCCCCTGCAAAGCTCTTTTTCAATAAATATTGTCTTAAGTTTTACGCAGGTTTTTGATGGACATTTTTTATCAATTATATGAGTTTCATACTCACTACGGAAATTCTTAATAGTACTAACCACTGGGAAGGCCGCTGTTTTTCCAAGGCCACATAATGCTGTTGCAGATATAGTATCCGCAAGTTCTAGCAGCATATCTATGTCTTCTATATTCCCTTTACCTGCAACAATATTTTCGAGAATTTCAAGCATTCTCTTAGTACCCTCACGACAAGGAACACATTTTCCACAAGACTCATTCTGTGTAAAGTTCATAAAGAATCTTGCAACTTCAACCATACAAGTATCTTCATCCATAACCACAAGACCTCCAGATCCTATCATAGCTCCTGCTTTTTTCAACGAATCAAAATCCAATGGCAAATCAAGATGTTCCTTTGTAAGGCATCCACCAGAAGGACCTCCTATTTGTACAGCTTTAAACTCTTTACCATCTCTAATTCCTCCACCTATATCAAAGATTACTTCTCTTAGCGTCGTACCCATTGGAACCTCAATAAGTCCTGTGTTTTCAATATTTCCTGTTATAGCAAAAGCCTTAGTTCCTGGGCTTTTTTCTGGTCCAATTGACTTATACCATTCTGCTCCTCTTGTAATAATTGAAGGTACATTAGCAAAAGTTTCAACATTATTAAGTACTGTTGGTTTACCAAAAAGTCCTTGCTCTACTGTTCTTGGAGGTTTTACTCTTGGCATTCCTCTTTTCCCTTCAATAGAAGCAGTAAGAGCACTTCCCTCTCCACATACAAAGGCACCTGCTCCTCTGTTAATTTTAATATCAAAACTAAAGCTTGTCCCAAGAATATTCTCGCCTAGAATTCCATAATTTCTTGCCTGAGCAATAGCATTCTTAAGTCTGCTTACTGCAAGAGGATACTCTGCACGCACATAAATATATCCTTCTTGTGCTCCGCAAGCAATGGCAGCAATCATCATTCCTTCAAGTACTCTATGAGGATCTCCTTCCATTATACTTCTGTCCATAAAGGCACCTGGGTCTCCTTCGTCACCATTACATACAACATATTTTGTATTTTCTTCTTGGCGTTTTACCTGAGACCATTTACGACCAGCTGGAAATCCACCGCCGCCGCGTCCTCTTAAATTTGACTCTTCTATTTGCTTAATTATGTCATCTGAGCTCATATCAAATAATACCTTTTCAAGAGCACCATATCCTCCCACAGCAAAATATTCTTCTATGGAAGTTGCATCAATATGTCCACAATGTTCTAGAGCAAGTCTAGTCTGTTTTTTATAAAAAGGAATTTCTTCTTGTTTCTTATGTATTTTTCCGTTTTTAGCGTATGCAAGTCTCTCTACGCATTCATTGTTAAGTATAGTTTTTTCCAAAATTTCTTCGCAATCTTCTGGCTTTACTTTTATGTATAAATATCCCCAAGGTTCAATTCTTACAAGGGGACCCATTTCACAAAATCCATGACATCCGCTTTTTTTAACTCCAACAGATTCATCATGAGGCTCTTTTTCAAGACTTATTCCACAATTTATGCCCTTTTCATCCATTAGCCTAATAAATTCATCGTAAATTTCTAAAGCTCCACCTGCAACACAGCCAGTACCGGCACATATAAGAATTTTCTTTTTTTGTTTTTTAAGACTGCTACTATACATATTGGTAGCATTGATTAAATCATTTCTATTAAGAAGCATATTATTTCTCCTCCTTAAGTGTGTTTAAAAGCTCAGTTGCTCTTTCTGGAGTCATAGCACCATACACTTTCTCATTAATAGTTATAACAGGGGCAAGTCCACAAGCACCAAGACATGAGACCGTTTCAACAGTGAACATTAAGTCATCCGTTGTAATCTTAGCTTCAGATAAACCTAAGTCTTTTCTTAACCTATCTAATATAGGTATAGACTTTCTTACATGACAAGCTGTGCCATCACATATTTTTATAACATACTTACCCTTTGGCTCTAAAGAAAAGTTATCATAAAAAGTAGCTACACTATATATCTTTGCCCTACTTATACCAAGCTTTTCTGAAAAATATACGAATACCTCTTTAGGTAAATACCTATATATTTCTTGGGTATCTTGTAATATTGCAATAATATTACTAGATTTAAACTCATGATTTTTCAATATACTATCTAATTTGCTATAATCAAATTGCGTATTCATTATTCTTCCTCCTCGCAAATATTGTTAAATTATTATCACTTCTATATATTATAATAATTTTTTCCATATTGCAACATAAAAAATCATTATTATTATTGAGTTTTTTGACCCTATATTATTCATTATTATAAAATAAAACCACTTTTATAGGTAAATTTTATAAAAATATGAAATTAATAATTTATTTGTTTTAAATATTGTAGTTATTTTTTTATCAAATAAGTATCACCAACATGACAAGTTACAAGTGGAAAACGCATAAAAAAATCAGCAGAATATTAGTTATTCTACTGATTTTTTATTACGGTTTATATTAGTTGTTTTGTGTTTTTACTACATCATTAACATCTATATTTTCTACAGATTTTGTTATTAATCCACCTTTTTCACTTGCCATATTTGCCAGAACCATACTCAATATACTTTCCATTGCATTAGGAGTTTTTCCATCAACTCCGCCCATTATTACCGTTTGTGGTACAAGTTGAGATTTGGTTATCTTTAATGCTTCTGCAAATGCTATCATGACACTTTGTTGCACTTGTAGCTCTGGACCACCATATGCTTCTACTAAAGCTCTTGCCGCTGCTCCTTTTGCAATACCTACCTTTGTTTCTTGTTCAGCAGTGGCATCTGCAACTGCTTTAATATTAAGTGCTGTCGCATTACCTACTGTTTCAAGTTTAAAGGCTTCCGCACCTGCTTGTAATTCTACTTGTTTAGCATTAGCATTAGCAGTTAATTCAATGGTCTTAGCTTGTGCTGCCGCTTGAGCTTCTCTTGTATATCGTTCAGCATCTGCTTCTTGAGTTCTCTTATATTTGTCTGCTTCAGCAAGTTTTTGCATTTTTAATGCTAACTGTTCTGCAGATCTTAATTCTGATTTACCTTTATTGTCTGCTACTTCTATATCAATACTTGATTGTGTAAGTGCTGACTGCGCTGTTGCTTTCGCTTGAGCCTCATTTAGTTCTCTTTGCTTTTCAGCAGATTTTTGTTTAGCTTCATTAGTCTTGATCTCTTCCATAGCTACTTGTCTATCCCTTAATTGTGCAAGAATTTTCTCAATTCTTGTATCACTAGCTGAAGCAGCAGGTGTTCCAATTAATACTTCTTGTAACTCTAAATCATATAATCTAAATTTTTCTTTCATTTCATCTGATGCCTGTTGTTGTATTTGACTTCTATCTTGAACTAATTCTATAAGTGTCTTTGTTTGTCCGATATTCTTGAAGTAACCAGCTATCATTGGATCAAGAGACTGCTCAATAAGCATTTTAATATCCCCAAATCTTTGTATAACTGATGATGCCTTTCTATAATCAATATTAAATACTACCGTTAAAGGTAGATTAGGCTCAAAAGCATCCTTAGTTATTAAATTAATTTCTTTTAAATTATCATCTAACTTGTGTACCCCACTTTGACCACTAATCCATTTTAATATTACATTAGTAGTAGGCACTGGCACAACTTTACCAGCATAAGTATTAAATGCATACTTTCCTGGCATCATAGAATCTCTCCAAATACCCTTTTTGCCTTGTTCTACAAGTTCTCCATGAGAGTAGGACGTGCCTGAAACATCCTCGCCTTTATCACCAAAATAACTTACAACAACCCCTACATAACCAATCTCAATTATACTTTTTGGTACTATATCAACACTTGCAAACATTCTATTAATGAAGTAAACTCCATCCGTAAGTACTTGCATCTGCTTACCTTTTCTACCATCTGCCGCTAAAAACTTCTCTGGCTCTTGGAAGTTATTGTGATAAAATTTATTATCTGTACTCTCACCAACAATAGGTGCTATGATTGCTCCATTATCTGGTGTTGGCCCCTCATTAATAGTTACAATACCTATAGTATCGCGACTACCTGAATTGTTTCTGGGTTTATTAGACACAACTTCTCCTTCACTACCATCATTCTGTTGGATATATTCCTGAGCAACTTTTGAACTTGATATAATTACAGGATTAAAACCAGCTACCTTAGTTAAATCACTTCTCATTGTTTCTATTTGTGCTGTCTCATCCTTTGAAGTAAATATTGAATGTACCTTATCTTTCGTGATTATAATAAACTGTGCTAAGTTAAACGCATAAGTACCCTCACGAAGAATTTGTCTCTGTGGTCCTTTTTGTCCACCATTATTTAAAAACGCTACAACGTCTTGGAAGGACTTACTTTCCGGTATAACCTTACCTAAAGTTTGACCATCCCCTAAACTTTCTCCTGACCTTGAGAATACATAAGCTATCTGGCCTTGTGGTATGGTTACCAGTCTTACCTTCTTAACCTTGTACTTAAAAGGTGTTTTAAAATGAACGCCAGCCCTTAATACTTCTGGTTGATAACCTGCTTCCCCTTTAAGTGCTATAAGACCATCAGCAGGAACTGAACCACCTAAACTCCACCATTTTTCAACAATACCTACTTCATCTGTTCCTATGCTTGTAAAACCTATACCATAAGCAATTAAAATCAATGAAACTAGTACTATACCAATTATAATTAACACCGAATATTGTTCCATATTCTTCCCCCTTTTACATTTTATATTATGTTTTATAAATATTGTAACAAGTTAATTATATCACAAATATCCCGCTACTAGAACTTATATTTATATGCTTTTTTAATAAAAATATTTCATCTCCAATAATTATCGCTTAGTCCTTCTAAATAAAGCATTGAGCCGTGAACTATTTCCTCTGTTGTAATTCAAATCAGTCTTATATAAAAAGCATCTATCAAATTTTAGATAGATG
>JAJXYA010000262.1 GCA_021780795.1 Bacillota bacterium
AGTTTTCAAGCTTCAGGAAATTATAGAAGGTAGTATGCTTGGTGCTTTAGAAAGATATGAAAATGTTATGAATTATGAGGATTAAAAAAAGACTGCCCTTAAAAATAACTTTAAGGCAGCCTGTATTAAAATAAAATTTTATTATTTAATCATGCCAATAATTGCTGCTAACGATTCACGGAGATTATCATCCTTTAGCATAGCTGTAAAAGAATTTAATAAAACTCTTACATCATATTGTCCTTTATAAATAGGTGTTACCTTCTTATTAAGATTTAAAAATTTATAAACAGCCGTTTGTGCTGCTCTTACAGAATAATCCATTGTAAACACTACATCATCAGGTATTTCGCAAAATTGTCCTAAAAATGCTAAGTTTCTTGATCCTTCTGGTATAACCTCTGGTCTGTCACCTTTTGCTCTTGTTAAAAATTGAGCTGTTGTAAATGGAAGTATACAAGGAATACAAATAGATGTATTAATTATTTTTTCCATATCATCTTCAAATTTTAAATGATGTAATAGCTCTGTTAGTATTTCTTCTCCAGTACAATCTACCATCCTCTTCTTAACGAAATCTCCCTCTTTGTATGGGAATAGTGCATAACCCCAAAATGCTTGAACATCATCTGGTTGATTAATAAAGTGAGGCTGATTGTGTAAAACAATAGACATAAACCAACCTGATTCTTTAAAAGTCATAAGTGCCCCTTCGCCTGGTTCATTTCCAGAGTACTCAACAATTCTTTTAATCATTGTAGGGTCTTTTAAAGTAACCGTAAAGGATTCCCACATAGATTCTTCTACACGATCATCAAATACATGAGGTCTTCCAAACTCAGGGCGACCTTCTGCAATCTTTTCCCACAAGCTCCACGTTCCACCAACGTGCTTATCGTTAATTTTTGGTGCAGTATTCATTGAGCCAAGATCTGTTCCTGCTGTTAAAGAACCAATGGTTACAAATACCAAATCTTCTTCTGTAATGCTAATTTTATCCTCGTTTTCATTTTTCACAAATCTTATTCCCGTAACTGTTCTTTCTTTACCTTCTTCTTTAATTTCTAAATCTATAACTCTAGTTCCCATTTCAAAAACTACACCTTGTGATTTTAACCATACAGTAATAGGTAATAACATTGAATCATATTGATTATAAGGTGTACGACGTACTCCAGATAAATCATTTATTCTTGGCAATTCATGAATAAATCTGTGAAGATATCTTTTAAATTCTACAGCACTATGCCAAGGCTGAAATGCAAAGGTAGTTGTCCACATGAACCAAAAGTTAGTTTGAAAAAAAGATTTTGGGAAACAATCTTCTATCGTTTTAGTTCCAAAGGAATCTTCCGGCCTAACCATCATATCTATTAATGCTAATCTGTCTTCCCTATTAAAACCTAAAGAAGATACATCCAGTATTTTTCCATCATTATCTATCAATCTTGCTTTTGATGAAGTATGAATCTTTTTATTAAAGGCATTAAATTCATCAAGTATTGTAACCTTAGGGTCTGTTAGCGAAGGAATGCTTTCCATTATCCCAAAAGTGCAGGCATAGGCTTCCTCATCAAACATTCTTCCACCTCTAATTACATAGCCATCTTTTGCATTTCCAGAGCCATCCATGCTTCCTCCAGTTATATTTAACTCCTCGAATATATGGATATTTTTACCTGGCATATGTCCGTCTCTAATTAAAAATACTGCAGCAGAAAGCGATGCTAGTCCTGCACCAACTAAGTAAGCTTTTTTGTTTTCAACATCAATAGTTTGATCAAAGTTAAATCTCATAAAAATTCCTCCTAAATGAACAATATTTTGCTATACAAATCATTTGTTTAGCTCTTTAATAACCTTAATATAGTCCATTTAAAGAAGTATTAACATAAGCACATTTTTATTTATGTATAAAAATCATACACAAATAGAAAATCGTATAAATTTTATACACTTAATAAATTTTGTATAATTCATTGTAAACCTCAATATCATTTCTTAGTAACAATTGTGCTGTAACACCATTTCCTTTTCTTTTTTGTCCACTAAAGCTTCCATCATAAATTTGACCATAGCCACAGGATGGACTGTTTGCTTTTAATATTGCCTTTTGAATATTTAACTTTTTAGCAATTTCAACAGTTTTTTCAGCACCTTTTATAAAGGCTTCTGTACAGTCTATGCCATCCTTTGAAATAACCTTGGCTATTCCCTTTAAAACATCCATACCATCACCATTTACGATTTCAGCAGAAGCTCTAGGAGTACTTAAACCGCCAAAAACTTCTGGACAAATCGGAAGTGCTAAACCTTTATTAAATAGCTGAGCCGCCTTCTCATTAAAATTATTTTTTCCGCTATATTTACAATTTATTCCACAAAGACACGCTGATATAATATACTCCATAACAAGCTTCCCCCGTATTATTTTAATTCTGCAACCGTTACTCCAGCACCACCCTCTCCATAATTTCCAAGTCTATAACTTTTTACATGCTTATGTCTTTTTAACATTTCATTTACAGTATTTCTTAAAACCCCTGTACCTTTACCATGAATAATAGTTACAGCACCAAGCCCTGCCATGTAAGCGTCATCTAAATACTTATCCACTAAATATATTGCTTCTTCTGAATCTGTACCTCTTAAATCTAATGAAGTGCTCACTTGTTTTAAATTTAATTTTGCTTCTCTTTTTTGCGCTTTCTTTTCCTCTTTTGATATATTAGAAGGCTTGTTTTTTCTTAAGTCCTTAAGTTTTACATTTATTTTCATAATTCCAGCCTGAATTTGAACTTCACCTTTACTGTCAGGGCTAGATAAAACAATTCCATTCATATTTAACGATGGTATATAAACTTCTTCACCTGCTTTAACCGAAGATAATTCTTCACCGCTTGCTTCTATTTTTAATGCCTTTTCCTCAGCATTATCAAGCTTTTCCTTTAATCTTCTTCTTTCTTCTTCAAGCTTTTTTCTTGCATCTGAAGAATAACCCATTTTTTCTAAATCTCTAATGTTTTTTAAAATCCCATCTGCTTCTTCTTTGGCTTCTAAAAGTATTCTCTTAGCTTCACGTCTACCTTCGTTAACTGCATTTTCTCTTGTCATTTTTAAGTTAAACAACTTTTCTTCGTAATTTTCTTTTAACCTTTGTGCTTCAAGCTTAAATTGCTCAGTTTTTCGTGCATTTTCCTCTGCTTTTATGCTTTTTTCCTGAAGGGTCTCTATTAATTGTTCAAACTTTAAAGAATCTTTTGAAATTCCTTTTTTTGCCTCTTCGATTATATAGTCCTTTAAGCCCAATCTTTTAGAAATTTCAAAAGCGTTTGATTTTCCTGGTATGCCGATTAAAAGTCTATAAGTTGGTCTTAAAGTTTCAACATCAAATTCAACAGAAGCATTTAAAACCCCTTCAGTTTTTAAAGCATATGCCTTAAGCTCGCTATAATGTGTTGTAGCTACAAGTTTAGTTTTTCTTCCTCTAAGGTTTTCAAGAATTGCAACTGCCAGTGCCGCTCCTTCTGTAGGATCTGTTCCTGCACCAAGCTCGTCAAACAGCACTAGACAGTTTTCATCAGCTTTTTCCATTATATTAACTATATTTGTCATATGAGAAGAAAAAGTTGATAAACTTTGCTCTATGCTCTGCTCATCGCCTATATCTGCAAATATTTCTTTATAAAAACTTACTATAGAATTTTCTCTAGCTGGTATTAAAATTCCACTTAAAGCCATTAATTCTAAAATTCCTACTGTCTTTAAGGTTACCGTTTTACCTCCAGTATTTGGTCCAGTTATTATTAGTGAAGTAAATTCTCTTCCTAAATATATGTCCATAGAAACTACTTTTCTTGGATCTATTAAAGGATGCCTAGCCTCTACAATATCGATTATTCCATCATCATTTACAGAAGGACATGTTGCATCTATATGACTAGCATATTTAGCCTTTGCAAAAATAAAATCCAGTTCATAAAGTATATTTGCATTGTTTTTTGCAACTGTTATATTGTCATAAAGCTTCTTTGATAGTTCCATTAAAATTTTTTCAATTTCTGCTTTTTCCTTTAGCATAAGCTCCTTTATTTCATTATTTAAATTAACAAGCCCCATAGGCTCAATAAATAACGTTGCACCAGAAGAACTTTGATCGTGTACTAGCCCTGGAACTTGACCTTTATGTTCTGCTTTTACTGGTATTACATACCTATCGCCTCGTATAGTATATATATTTTCCTGCAAAAAACTTGAATAAGTTCTCATAAGTGAATTTACTTTATCTTTAACAGAAGAAGTTTTATCCTTTAAAGCTCTTCTAATACTAAATAACGCTGGGCTTGCACTATCTGAGATTTCATCTTCACCTATTATTGCATTAAATATAGCATCTTCTAAAAATTTAAGTGGAACTATGCCCATACAAATATCTTCTAACACTCTGAAGGCTTCTTCTTCCTCTTTATGCGATATATAATCTTTAAATTTCCTTGCACATTTCAAAATATTTGCTACCCTTAAAAGTCCAATTGGCATTAAGGTAGAAGCCTTTTCAGCTAAGCTTATTTCTCCTCTGACATCATAAGCTCCTTCAAAAGGAGGCGAACCTTTTTTCACCAAAAGCCTATGAGCTTCTGCTGTCTCCTCTAAATGTTCCCGAACTTCAAATATATTATCATAGGGCTTTAGTCCATCAATAATATCTTTTGAAGCACTAGTTTGTGTGAATTTTTTTATTTCTTCCTTAATCTTATAATACTCTAATACCTTTAGTGCCTTTTCGTTCAAATTATTCTACTCCCCTCTTATAGTGACCACGAGTATAAGCCTCAAATCCGTCTTTAAAAGATCTATTTTTATATGCTCTAATTATATTAATTACTTGTTCCCTGGATTCATCTACAAAATCTATTCTATGATTAACATTAGTCAATTCTTTAAGATTATCGATAAGATTAAGAGGCTTATTGTTATAAATATGGCTTCTGCAATATTTATCTGTTTTAACTAAAAACTCCTCGCCTTTTCTATCCTTTAAAAAATAAGTACCCTTTAAACAGCTTCCCTTGCAATTATTTTCTTCATTTTTTCCTCCAATTGTACTGCCAATTGGGCAATATTCACTAACCATTAACTCCAGCTTTCCATAAACTTGATTATAAACTGGAATTGGACAATTTTTAATAACATCACTTATTTCTTTTTTATTTAACTCTACACTTATAGAAGCCATAGCTAAATGACTGCTCCAAAAATCCAAAGCATATTTATTAAATATATTAAGCTTATAATCGCCAATTATTTGTATTTTATCTTTGTACAAATTTATTATTCCAGCATTTGCTGTAACTATTGCAAAAATCGTATTTAAATTTTTATCAATATAATTACAAATTTCATCAAATTCCTCTTTTATTATGTTAGGAATCTTTAAATAAACTCTTTTTATATTAACCTTCTCTAATGCTATAGGTTTGACCTTTACAAAAGGATTTATTAATATATTTTCTACACCTTCCAAAATACAGCCTTCTAGTTGCTCCATATCAGACACTTCCACTAATAACTTTTCAAGTTGCAAATCCTTTTTTTTCTCCCTGTTATAATTAATATTTTCCACAATATCCATATTATTGTTTTTAAGATGAAGTTCTTCTATTTTTTCTATTAACTCTCTTCTGCTTTTATTAATAGCTGAAACCGGCAAAAAACCTTCTTCATAACAATTAAAAATAACTTTATCTATTTTAAAAGGAGTATTTCCTGATTTTAATAAATTTTCTTCCAATTTATCTTTAGCTAAAGGTTTTTTAATTGCATTTTCTACTTTATCTCCTATGATTTTAAGCTTTTCACCATTATAAACTACCTCTAGCTGTATTGGCTCTCCAATTTTAAATTTACAGCATACATCAAAACCATTTTTTTTGCCATATATATCTTTATAACTACTGCTCAAAGTGTTTAAAAGCTCCATATCAGATGTCTTAAACAATTCATCAAATTTTTTGTAATTCATAGGACTTAACTTAACTCTTTCACCTTTTTTTGCCGAAAGCACCTCTTCGTTCCCTTTTATAATTTTATTTACATTAAAGCCTTCCTCACCGTTTCTAAGTCCATCCTTTACATTTAAATCTTCATCTAAGGTTATAGTCATGTCTTTATTTACTTTTCCAAGCATTATTCCTGTATTTTTAGGAAAATTATATGCCATCATATCTCTGCCAATATTTCCATTAAAATATGCAGAAGAAAAGCCTTCCCTGTTAAATAACTTTAATAGCTTTTTATTTTCACTTTCAAAATCAAAGGTTTTGTTTTCATAAACACTATCAATTGCTCTTCTATAAATGTCTACAACCCCAGCTACATATTCTGGTCTTTTCATCCTTCCTTCAATTTTTAATGATGAAGTTCCACTCTCCACTATTTTACGAATATCATATATGGTACATATATCCTTTGGACTTAATAAATATCCCCTTGCCATATCTTTTTTACTATCATCTATTAGGTTATAAGGAAGTCTACAAGGCTGTGCACACCTACCTCTGTTCCCACTTCTTCCACCTAATAAACTGCTCATTAGACATTGCCCTGAATAACAAATGCATAAGGCTCCATGAACAAATATTTCTGTTTCAATATTTAAATCAGTAGAAATATATTTTATTTCCTTAAGACTTAATTCTCTAGATAAAACAACCCTTTTAAAACCTTGATTTTTAAAAAATTTTGCTCCTTCTCCGTTATGTATGGTCATTTGAGTAGAAGCATGAAGCTCTAAGTGTGGAAAATTATTTCTTATCAAATATGCTATGCCTAAATCTTGAATGATTAGTGCATCAACACCTATGTTATTTAAAAATCTTACATATTCCATTACTGCACTAACTTCCGAGTCTTTTATTAAAGTATTTACGGTTACATATACTTTAACATTATATAAATGACAATATTTTATTACTTCTATCATGACTTCATCTGTAAAATTAGATGCATAAGCCCTTGCTGAAAATCTGCTTCCTCCAAGATATATGGCATCAGCACCATTTTGTACTGCTGCATAAACGCTTTCTAAAGTGCCGCATGGAGCAAGTAGTTCTGTTTTCTTCATTTTCATCTCTCCTAAACTATTCTGCTTTATATTATACATCTTAATTTACTGTAACAAAATAGTTAATTCATCATATGTTGTATTAGGACAAAAGATTGTCCACAAAAAAATGAAAGGTGATTTATTATGGCTGATTTTAAACCAATTGTTGCAAATTTAGTATCTACTTCCGTATTTAACGTTACACCTCCAGCAATAGTTAAAACTGTAACTCCAACACCTGGTGCAGTTTCATTAATAGATGGAACCCAAGTATTAAGTGCTACTGCTGTTCCAACTGGTACAACAGTTACAGTATATTATACTTTGCTTCAAGGTTATTTAGATGCTTCAAATATTACCAATTATACAGTAAATAACTATACAACTACAGCAACAATATCTGACTTATGTACTGCTGTTTCTAGTATAACAAATACAACTCCAAACCTTACAGTAACTCCAACAATAGCAGCAGGAGTAATCACTTTTACAATTAGTATGACAATAACCTATTATAGCTGCCCAGCATCTGTACTAAACGTTTATGCTCAATAATTGAAATTTGATTTTAGGGTGCCTTTTCAAATGGGCACCCCTTTTACTTTTTATTTACGGAGTTGTAGATGCTTGCATATAATAAACAGCAGTTTCTACTGTATGGGTATTTATGGTAGGCGTAAAGCTTATATTTACGGTTTCATTATCTATTGCTGCAGTTATAGATATGTCCTTAGCCAATCCTGTTGCATCTGGGTCTACTGTTAAAACATTTCCTGTAACATTTGGTATTGTTGAATTTCCATGATATATTTCTGTGATAGGAATAGTAATAGCTTGTGGACCTGAAAGCAATTCGTTTATTGTGACTTCAATATAATAACTAAAGGATAACTGTGCCGTTGAACTATTATAATTTATATTACTAAACGTTATAATGGGTGTTCCTATAGACTCTATTTTGCTTCCTGTAATAGGCTGGTTAGCAATCATTATTGTTGAAGCAGCAGCAAAGGTAGCATTGCTTACTTCTTTTGTACTAAACTGTTTTGTTTCCCAATTTGGCATGCCATTCTCTCCTTACAAATTTTATTGAATAAATATATATCTACACTTATATAATTTATGTTAACACTATTTTTTTGCTACAATATTGTCTTGAACTATAAAAACTTACAAGTAAAAGAAGGATGCTTTTTAAAGTACATCCTCCTTTTACTTTATCTCATGAAAATTACGAATTATTTTATTTTTATTAGCTTTTAATAACACTGGCTCTGAAAAACATTTTCCATTATATTTTATAACCATCAGATTATTTAAAATATCTTTATATATTACATAAACACATCTATTTAAGACTATAAAAAAAATAAGCCTTCCACTTTTTAAACTTATTTTGTAATACTTTTGATAAAATAGTCTCAAGTTATCACCATTAATATATTGCTAATAATATATTATAAAATTTATTAACAAT
>JAJXYA010000267.1 GCA_021780795.1 Bacillota bacterium
AATACTTCTTTACCTTCTAAAGCTGAATCTAACAATTTAAAAGTTGAAAAATCATTATTATCTGAAGCATCAATACTTGAATAATTGTCCTTTAAGAAATTTGTAACTTCACTTTCACTATACTCAACATTTACAATTTTAGTATTATTATGCTTAGCACTATCATTGGTTGAACATGCTGTAAATAAGCCTATTATTAAACATAAACATATTATTGGACTTATTACTTTTGTTTTTCTGAGTTTTATATCCATATTACCTCCATAAATCAAATGATTTTGTTCTATTTGTATATTTTTACTGTATTTAAATAATATCACATTTTTGTATTGTTTTCCATGAGGTTAAAGTAACTTTAATTTTATCTATTTCTTGTTGAATTTTTTCAATTTCTTTTATTTCTCTATGGTTTGTGGATTTTTAAGTTGAGGTTTTATATAAGTCTTATCATCTTTTGTATTAAGTCATGAAGCTTTAAGTTAACTCTTCAATTCATCTTCCATCAGAATAGTCTGTATGAATATTATGTTTAAATAATTTGTGATAAATAGTAGTTTGCAGTATGTTGAGAACAATTTTTTATAAAATTTATAGTTGCATCTGCAACTATAATGCTTTATTATATTATTAATGGGAAGTAAAACCAAATATGGAGGTATGAACAATGAATGGAAATAAAAACTCTTTATCCAGGTGGATTTCTCTTTTGCATCGATATGGACATATATATGTGGGAAGACAACTTAAACAGTACAATATAAGTAAAGGTCAATATATATTCTTAAATGCGTTATATAAAAAAGATGGAATAAAACAGGAGCAACTATCAGATTATCTTAAGATTGATAAAGGCACCACAGCAAAGGCTATTAAAAAGCTGGAGGAGGATGAGTATATAACTAGGCAAGTGGATATAAAAGATAAGAGAGCATATAATGTTTACCTTACTGAGAAAGCATTGAAAATGAAGCCAATGATAAGAAAAGCTATGACCGGTTGGACAGACATTTTATTCACTGGCTTTAGCGAAGAGGAAAGAAACACATCTTTGGCTTTATTAGAAAGAATGGGTAAAAATGCTACAACCTTCACACATGACTATTTTAATGATGATTCAACAGATTAGGAGAGGATAAGAATGAATGTAACGGTTTCTACTAAGAGATTTATTAACAAAAACTTTCACGCTCTTACACATAAGAATTATAGATATTTTTGGATGGGACAGTGTGTTTCCTTAATAGGCACTTGGACACAAAACATAGGGCAATCTTGGCTAGTGCTTACATTAACAGGATCTCCATTATTACTTGGGCTTGTTGGAACTATACAATTTTTACCAGTAACTTTATTTTCACTGTTTGCTGGAGTACTTACAGATAAGTTTCCAAAGAAGAAAATACTGATTTTTACTCAGACTATATCCATGTTATTGGCTTTTATCTTGTCAGCATTAGTATTTACACATGCAGTGAAGTATGGATATATAATAGCATTAGCTTTGTGTCTTGGATTTTGTAACACTTTGGACATGCCAACTAGGCAAGCTTTTAATGTAGAAATAGTAGGAAAAGAGGATTTGATGAATGCCATCGCATTAAATTCTGCAACTTTTAATTTAGCAAGAATTGTTGGACCAGCTATTGGAGCTATGTTTATGGCATATCTGGGAGCAGGGTGGTGTTTTTTATTAAATGGTTTTAGCTTTATGGCAGTAATCTATGGATTAGTTCATATTGAAGCAAAGAATTATGTGAGAAAGAAAAATTCTGAAAAAGGCATATTTAAGGAGATATGGGATGGCCTCAAATACATAAAAAGCAAACCAGTTTTATTAGAAACCTTGATATTAGTTTGTATTATGGGGATGTTTGTTTTTAATTACAGTGTTTTAATACCAGTATTTACGAAAAATGTACTACATATGCAGGAAAAAACCTATGGAATGTTAATGTCTTCACTTGGAGCAGGTTCCCTAATTGGAGCACTTCTTGTTTCTTTAAAAAGTAAAGGCGGTCCAAATAGAATTCTAATGATAGGTAGCTCTATTGCAATAGGCATAATGCTAATTTTTACGGGCAGTAGTAATTTATATTATTTTACGGCTTTAAGTTTAGCTATAACTGGAATATTTAATATGTTTTTTTCTACCACAGCTAATACAACATTACAGATAAATTCTAAAGATGAGTATAGAGGAAGAGTAATGAGTGTATATTCACTGGTGTTTGCTGGAGCTACTCCTCTAGGAAACCTATTTTCTGGGTTTGTAGCAGGGAAATTTGGAGCTGGGGCTGGTTTCATATTATCAGGTGTTTCTACATTAGTATTGATATTGTTACTTATGGTATGGGTTAAGCTTAGGAAAAAGAATGAAGTTGCGACAGTATAAATGTGTACTAAATGATTTTCAAAGAATAAAAAATTGCAAAGACTAGGTGAGTTCCAATATTGCTTGATTTACAAGTCTCTCAATATTAAGTAATGAAATCAAAGAAAACAGAATTTTTGTACAATCCTACTAATTAATTAAATAATCATTGTTAAAAAATAGATTAACTTGAATAAAAAACAAGATTATGATAAGATAATATTAATTTAATTAGAGCAAGGCTGAGTATAAGAGAGCCATATTTTAAGGTGATAAAACCTTAATTTATGTCGCTCTTTTTTCATTATATTTGTCTCTAAAATAAATTATGGGTGAATAGGAATAATAAAGCTACTTTATACATATAATTAGTGTAAAGTGCAATTTAAAATAGGATGGGAGGAAAAGTAAGTGGTCAAGTTAGAGCAATTATTAGTAGAAAATCCTATTATTGCAGCAATAAGAAGTGATGAGGACTTAGAAAAAGCAATTGAGAGTAATGTGCTTATTGTGTTTGTGTTATATGGAAGTATTATAAACATAAAACATATATGTGAAAAGTTAAGGGACGCAGGAAAAATAGTATTCGTGCATGTAGACTTAATAGAAGGATTAAAAGGGGATTATATAGGCTTAACTTTTATTCAAGAGTGTGGACAACCATATGGAATCATTACCACAAAACCAACAAATATAAAAAAAGCTAAACAATTAGGGCTCTGTACAATACAAAGAATTTTTATAGTAGACTCTCTGTCATTACAAACAGGGATAAAGAATATTCAATCGGTACTTCCAGACGCTGTGGAAGTAATGCCGGGTATTGCAAGCAAAATTATAAAAAGCATGGAAAGTGCAGTACATGTACCAATTATAGCTGGTGGATTAATACAAAATAAGAAGGATGTTATAGAATCTATCGGTGCTGGAGCAATTGCAATTTCAACTACAAAAGAAAGTTTGTGGAATTTATAAATTAATATTGCAAATATTCCAATAATAAGATATACTAAATATAGGTTATATAATAAATGGCAGAGAAAATGAGCCGCGTTATTATAAAGTGTTATACTTTATTTTGATGTGGTTTTTTTATATATCATATGTAAACGATTCATTAGAACTAATTTTAAAAAAGGGGTGTTTTTTAATGGCTAAGTATGTAATGGCACTAGATCAAGGGACAACCAGTTCAAGATGTATTCTATTCAATGAAAAAGGACTTATTGTAACATCGGCTCAAAAGGAATTTACTCAAATTTACCCAAAAGCAGGTTGGGTAGAACATGATCCAATGGAAATTTGGTCAAGTCAGGTTAGTGTTGCAGCAGAAGCAATGGCTAAAATGAATACTACTGCTAGTGAAATAGCAGCAATAGGTATTACAAATCAAAGGGAAACAACTGTTGTTTGGGATAAAAGGACAGGCGTTCCTGTATATAATGCAATTGTATGGCAATGTAGAAGAACAGCTGAGATGTGTGATGAATTAAGAGCACAAGGCTTTGATAAAGTTGTTAGAGCTAAAACTGGATTGGTTCTAGATGCTTATTTCTCTGGAACAAAAGTTAAATGGATATTAGACAATGTAAAGGGAGCTAGAGAAGAAGCAGAAAAAGGAAACTTACTCTTTGGTAACATTGATACATGGCTTATATGGAATTTAACAAAAGGAAAAACTTATGTAACAGACTATTCTAATGCTTCAAGAACATTACTTTTCAATATTCATGAATTGAAATGGGATGAAGAAATTTTAGAAACATTAAACATACCAAAATCAATGCTTCCAGAAGTTAAACCTTCAAGTTGTGTATATGGCCATACAGATAGTTCTATATTAGGTGGCGAAATTGCAATTGCAGGTGCTGCTGGAGATCAACAAGCAGCATTATTTGGACAAACATGTTATGCACCTGGAACAGCTAAAAATACTTATGGGACAGGCTGTTTCATGTTAATGAATACAGGGGAAAAAGCAATTGAATCCACAAAGGGACTACTTACTACTATTGCTTGGGGAATAGATGGTAAAGTAGAGTATGCGCTTGAAGGCAGTGTATTTATAGCTGGAGCGGCAATACAATGGTTAAGAGATGAACTTAGAATGATTGATAATGCTGCAGATTCTGAAAAATATGCTACAGCAGTAGAAGATACAAATGGAGTATACGTAGTTCCGGCTTTCGTTGGACTTGGAGCACCATATTGGGATCCTTATGCAAGAGGAACAATTGTAGGACTTACTAGAGGAGCTAAGAAAGAACATTTAATAAGAGCGACTTTAGAAGCACTTGCATATCAAACTAACGATGTTTTAAAAGCTATGCAAGAAGATTCTGGAATAACACTTAAAGCATTAAAAGTAGATGGAGGGGCATGTGCAAACAATTTCTTAATGCAGTTCCAATCTGATATTTTAGGCGTTCAAGTAGACAGACCAGAAGTTATTGAAACTACAGCATTAGGTGCAGCTTACCTTGCCGGCCTTGCAGTAGGATATTGGAAGAGTAAAGAAGAAGTAGCAGAAAACTGGGCAATATCAAGAGCTTTTGAATCTAATATGACAGTAGAAAAGAGAGAAGAATTATTAAATGGATGGCATACAGCTGTTAAGAGATCAGTTGGAAATATTTAATAGTAAAAAAATAACGATTAAATAGGGGGGTATTTATAATGTCACATTTTCTTGCGGAACTTTTAGGTACTGCGCTTTTGATTCTTTTAGGAGATGGCGTTGTAGCAGGAGTTGTATTAAACAAAACTAAGGCTCAAAATTCTGGATGGATTGTTATTACGTGGGGTTGGGCTTTAGCAGTAGGTATATCTGCATTTATTTTTGGACCAGCAAGTGGAGCACATTTCAATCCAGCATTGACTATAGGTTTTGCTGCAATTGGTAAGCTTCCATGGTCAGAAGTTCCAGTATATGTTGCTGGACAAATGATAGGTGCATTTTTAGGAGCAACATTAGTATGGTTACACTATTTACCACACTGGAAAGAAACAGAAGACAAGGGTGCTAAACTTGCAGTATTCTGTACAGGTCCAGCAATTAGAAGTACAGCTTCAAACTTTGTTTCAGAGTTTATCGGAACATTTGTATTAGTATTTGCGCTTTTAGGAGTTGGAAACACAAAAATGGCAGATGGATTTGGACCTTTTGTAGCAGCTCTTGTTATATTAGTTATTGGTCTTTCCTTAGGAGCAACAACTGGTTATGCAATTAACCCTGCAAGAGATTTAGGACCACGTATAGCTCATGCTGTTTTACCTATAGCAGGTAAAGGAGATTCAGATTGGGGATATGCATGGATACCAGTAGTAGCTCCAATTTGTGGGGCACTTGTAGCAGCATTGACCTTTACAGCTATATTTTAAATAATAATGGAATAATTATAATATTAATAAAGTAAAAGTTAGATAGCCTAGCTATCTAACTTTCTTTAAAATAATATAAGAAGGTTTTAAAATAAAGTTAGTAAATATGTAGAATTATAATAAAATATTTGATATAATTAAATTGAAACACGGGCAGAGTTCAAGAGAGCCTTAGTTTAGGGTATAAGTGTACCTTAAATTAAGGCTCTTTTTTGTTTTATAAAAGGAGGTTTAATTAATGTTTGATGTAACAATTATTGGAGCTGGTGTTATAGGATGCTCAATAGCTAGAGAATTATCGAAATATCAATTAAAGGTTTGTGTACTAGAAAAGGGAGAAGACGTATCTGTGGGTACTTCAAAAGCAAATAGTGCTATAGTGCATGCTGGATTTGATGCAAAACCAAATAGCTTAAAAGGAAAATTAAACGTAAAAGGAAATGCTATGTTTGATAAACTGGCTGAAGAATTAGACTTTCACTTTAAAAGAATTGGTTCATTAGTAATATGCTTTAATGAAGAAGATATACAAGGGCTTGAAAAACTAAAAGAACAAGGCGAAAAAAATGGAGTTCCAAACCTTGAAATTCTTAGTAAGGAAAAGCTTAGAGAAATAGAGCCAAATTTATCAGAACAAGTAGTTGCAGCCCTACATGCACCTTCAGGAGCCATAGTTTGCCCATATGAAATGACAATTGCTTTAGCTGAAAATGCATATAATAATGGTGTGGAGTTTAAATTAGGGACAAGAGTAGAAGAAATAGAAAAAAGCGCTAATGGATATGTAATAAAAACAAATAAAGAAGAGTTAACTACAAAATTAATAATAAATGCGGCAGGATTACATTCAGATGAAATAAACAATATGGTAAGTAATAATAAGATCCATATCATTCCAAGAAAAGGTCAATATTGTTTGTTCGATAAGGCCATTGGAGATATGGTGAAGAGAACAATCTTCCAACTTCCAACTAAAATGGGAAAAGGAATCCTTGTTACACCTACAGTGGATGGAAATATACTTGTTGGACCAAATGCAGAAGATATAGAAGACAAGTTAGATGTGACAACCTCACAAGTTGGACTAGAAGAAATTGTGGAAAAAGCAAAAAAAAGTGTAAAAGAAATACCTATGAATCAAGTAATTGCGTCATTCTCAGGGGTAAGAGCTCATAGTACCGTAGATGATTTTATCATTGGTGAAGCAGTGGATGCAGAAAACTTTATAAATGCAGCAGGAATTGAATCACCTGGACTTTCAAGTGCACCAGCCATTGCTGAAATGGTAGAAAAAATAGTAATAAATAAATTATTACCAAGAAAAAATGAAGCATTTAATCCAATTCGAAAAGGGATTCCAAAGTTTAGAGAAATGACCAATGAAGAAAGAAAAGCGATAATAGAAAAAACTCCTCAATACGGTAAAATAGTATGTAGGTGTGAGATGGTAACAGAAGGGGAAATTTTAGACGCCATAAGAAGACCTCTTGGAGCAAAAACTTTAGATGGGGTAAAGAGAAGAACTAGAGCAGGAATGGGAAGATGCCAAGCAGGTTTTTGTTCCGCTAAAACAATAGATATATTAGCTCGAGAATTAAATGTAGATAGAATTGAAATCACTAAATTTGGAGGGGATTCCAAATTTCTTATAGGGAAAAATAAGCAGGATATAGAATAAAACTAAAAATTCACAGTAAGGCATGGAGGCAAAACAATTAATATTTGTTTTGTGCCCCAGAGAACAGAAGGAGGGGTTTTGAGTATGGAACAGTATGATATAGTAGTGATCGGTGGAGGTCCAGCGGGACTTGCAGCTGCTTGCGCTGCGAAAGAGCAAGGAATAGATAGTATTTTAATCATAGAGAGAGACAATCAGCTAGGTGGAATACTAAATCAATGCATTCATAATGGATTTGGTCTTCACACCTTTAAAGAAGAATTAACAGGACCAGAATATGCACAAAGATTTATAAGTAAGGTAGAAAATTTAGGGATTGAATATAAATTGAATACAATGATTTTGGATATAAATTCAGATAAAATGATTACTGCGATAAATGAAGAAGATGGAGTTTTAGAATTGAAAGCAAAAGCAGTAATTTTAGCAATGGGATGCAGAGAACGTCCGAGAGGCGCAATTAATATTCCAGGAAGCAGATGTGCAGGAATTTACACTGCTGGAACAGCACAAAAATTCGTAAATGTAGAAGGATACATGCCAGGAAAAGAAGTTGTAATTCTTGGTTCAGGAGACATTGGACTTATAATGGCAAGAAGAATGACTTTAGAAGGTGCGAAAGTAAAAGCAGTAGTAGAGCTTATGCCATATTCAGGTGGATTAAAAAGAAATATTGTACAATGTTTAGATGATTTTGATATACCACTAAAGTTAAGTCATACCATAACATATATAAAAGGAAAAGATAGGGTAGAAGGAGTAACTATAGCAAAGGTAGATGAAAACAGAAGACCAATTAAGGAAACAGAAGAGTTTATTTCTTGTGACACTTTATTATTGTCTGTAGGACTACTTCCAGAAAATGAATTATCTAAAAAGGCTGAAGTGAAGTTATCGAGAATAACCGGAGGCCCGGAAGTAGATGAAAGTATGCAAACCAATATAGAAGGTATATTTGCATGTGGAAATGTACTTCATGTGCATGATTTGGTAGATAATGTTACATTAGAAAGCTATCATGCAGGTAAAACTGCAGCTGCATATATAAAAGGGAAATATTTCGATG
>JAJXYA010000124.1 GCA_021780795.1 Bacillota bacterium
AAATATGGCGTTAAAGCGGCAAATAATAAAAACGGATATACTAATTATTGGAGGCGGTGCTGCGGGATGTTTTGCAGCAATAACAGCGGCAAAACAAAAAGCAGTTAATATAATTATTGCTGAAAAAGCAAATATAAAAAGAAGTGGATGTTTAGCAGCAGGGGTAAATGCCTTAAATGCATACATAACTAAAGATGAAACTGCAGAAAGCTTTGTAGATTACGTTAAAGAAGAATTTAATGGGGTTATAAGAGAAGATTTAGTTTATACAATTGCAAAGAGATTAAATAGTGTAACAGAAAAAATAGAAAGCCTTGGACTTCCAATACTCAAAGATGAAAATGGCGAATATGTAACAAGAGGAAAAAGAAGCATAAAAATAAATGGAGAAAATATTAAACCTATCTTAAAAAATGCAGTAGAAAATTACAATAACATAGAAGTGTTAAATAACACAAATATTATAGATTATATTGTGAAGGATAATAGAGTGATAGGTGCTTACGGATTTTCTATTAAAGAAGAGAAATTTATAGTTATTGAAGCTAAAGCAGTAATATGTACAACTGGTGGAGCATCAGGAATTTACAAACCTAATAATCCAACCTTTTCAAGACATAAGATGTGGTATAGCCCTTTTAATGTAGGCTCAGGTTATGCTATGGGAATAAGGGCAGGAGCTGAAATGACTACCTTTGAAATGAGATTTATTGCACTTAGATGCAAGGATACCATTGCACCTACTGGAACAATTGCACAAGGTGTTAGAACTCCACAAATAAATAGTCTAGGTGAAAGCTATGTAAAAAATTATGGTAAAGCTACAACGATAAATAGATTATATGCAACGGTTAGAGAAAATTTGGAGGGAAGAGGGCCTTGCTATCTTAACACAGAGGATATTAATGAAGAGCAGGAAAAAGAACTTTTAAAAGCATATTTAAACATGGCACCACAGCAAACTTTAAAATGGATTGGAAGTGGTACTTCGCCAAGGAATGAAAATGTTGAAATAGAAGGTACAGAGCCTTATATAGTTGGGGGACATACATCTAGCGGCTATTGGATTGATACAAATAGAAAAACTACGATAGAAGGACTTTATGCAGCAGGTGATGTAGCAGGAGGAAGCCCTAAAAAATATGTTACTGGATGTTTTGCAGAAGGAGAAATTGCGGCTATTTCCGCCCTAAAACATATTAAACAAATAGAAATAGTTGATTTAGATGAAGGCACAATTAAAGATAAATTTGAAGAGATAAATTCATATTTTCATAATGACGATAACTTACTTTCCTTTGAGGAAATTGAAGAGGCTATGCAAAAGGTTATGGATGAATATGCAGGGGGAATTTCACAAAATTATGCCTATACTAATAGAAAATTAAAAATAGCGGAAAAAAGAATAGATGAACTAAAAGAAATGACAAATAAACTAAAAGCAAAAGATATGCACGAACTTTTATTTATCTATGAAATTATTGACAGACTATATGTAGCTAAAGTTTTAATTAAACATTTGCAGGCTAGGCAGGAAACAAGATGGAAATGTTATGAACAAAATGCTGATTACCCACAGCAAGACGATGAATTGTGGATAAAGTATGTAAATTCTATATATAAATGTGGAAAAGTTGAAATTTTGTTTAGAGACATAGTTGGAAGGGATGAAAGCTATGAGCATAAAAATTGATAAAAATAAATGCGTTGGGTGTAAAAAATGTATTGAAGTATGTCCTGGAACACTTATTTGCAAAGATGAAGATGGAAAAGCCTATATAAAGTATCCCAAAAATTGTTGGGGGTGTACAGCTTGCCTTAAAGAATGTAAATTTTCAGCAATTGAATACTATCTCGGTGCAGATATAGGTGGTAATGGAGCAAAGCTTAAGGTTTTGGAAACAATAGATACATTAGATTGGATTATAACACATGAAAATAATAAAAATACGACAATAACCACTAACAGAAAGGAATCAAATAAATATTAGCATTGAATTACTTAAAAAGGGGGCTAAATAATTTTGAGTTTATCGGCTACAAACATTAGTAAAAAATATTCATCTAAGCATAAACAAAGTTACATTTTGAATAATATAAGTATTTCTTTTAAAAAAGGTGAGTTTGTATGTCTTTTAGGTCCTTCTGGCTGTGGAAAGTCTACTCTTTTAAACATAATAGCAGGACTTTTAAAGCCTAGTTCCGGTGAAATCACATTAAACGGCAAAAAAGTGACAGAAGTAGGAGTGGACAGGGCTGTAATGTTTCAAGAGTGTGCACTTTTTCCATGGCTTACGGTTATAGATAATGTTGAATTTGGAATGAAGATTGCTAAGGTACCTAAAAAAGAAAGAAGAGAAAAGGCTTTAAAATATTTGAAGATGGTACATTTAACTAAATTTCAAAATTGTTATATTAGCGAATTATCTGGTGGAATGAAACAAAGGGTAGCCTTAGCAAGAGCTTTAACTTTGGATTCTGAAGTGCTTTTAATGGATGAGCCATTTTCTGCCCTAGATAGTCAAACTAAAGATATACTTCAAAAAGAACTTGAAAAAATTTGGTGGGAAACTAAAAAAACAATAATTTTTGTAACACATAATGTAGAGGAAGCTGTGCTTTTAGGTGACAGAGTTATAGTGATGTCTGCCAATGGGGGCAAGATTAGAAAAGAGTTCAAAATAGAACTGGGAAGACCGAGAGAAAGTCAAAGTATAGATCTTAGTTATATTGTAGCACAAGTTAAAAAAGAACTTAGAGAGGAGGTAGAAAGAGTTGCAAAAGGTGAATACGACAATGATTGGAATTTTGAAGAAGATACTATTTTACATGATTCTGATTTTGATTTGGGAGCTGGTTTATAAAATCGGAGCAGAAAATTTAAAGCTTGTAAAGGCAAATGATTTTCCTGACCCATATAATGTATTAAAAACTTTAACAGCACTAATAAAAGACAATACTTTAATAATAGCAGTAGCAACAAGTTTAATAAGGCTATTAATTGGTTATATAATAGCTCTTGTTTTAGGAATAGTTATAGGTATTTCAATTATTAGCTTTAAATTTTTAGACGATAATTTGAGTCCGCTTATTTTAGGACTTCAAACACTTCCCAATGTATGCTGGATTCCTCTTGCTACCCTTTGGTTTGGACTTAATGAAAAAGCCATTATTTTTGTGGTAGCTATAGGTTCGGTTTTTGCTATAGCAATAGCTACAGGGTCAGGAATAAAAAACGTAAATCCAATTTATTCAAAGGCCGCAAAAACAATGGGTGCAAAAGGATTAACCTTGTATAAGGAGGTCATAATTCCAGCTGCCCTTCCTGCCATAGCAAGCGGGATGAAGCAGGGGTGGTCCTTTGCATGGCGAGGATTGATATCTGGAGAAATGCTTTTATCCTCAAAAGGACTAGGACAAATTCTTATGTCAGGACGAAATTTATCAGATATAAATAAAGAAATGGCTGTTATGGTTGTAATAGTAGTTTTAGGGTTATTATTTGATAAGTTAATATTCGAAAGGTTAGATAGAGGTGCTAGATACTTATTTAATTAATCACAAAATAAAAGGAGAGATTTATTATGAATCATTTAGATAGATTAGAAGCAGAGAGTATATATATTTTAAGAGAAGCTTATAAACACTTTGGAAAGTTAGGAATGTTGTGGTCTATTGGAAAAGATTCAACAGTAATGCTGTGGCTTGCACAAAAAGCATTTTTCGGAAACTGCCCCTTCCCATTAATTCATGTAGATACTACATACAAAATACCGGAAATGATTAAGTTTAGGGATGAAGTAGCTAAAAAATATAACTTGAATTTAATTGTAAATACAAATCAAAAAGCAATAGATGAAGGTATGGGACCATCTAAAGGAAGGCTAGTTTGCTGTAAGGCACTAAAAACAGAGGGACTACAGGAAGTAGTTAAAAATTATGGATTTGAAGGATTAATAGTTGGAGTAAGAAGAGATGAAGAAGGTTCAAGATCAAAAGAAAGAGTTTTTAGTGAAAGAAATGCTGAATCAGAATGGGATTATACAGATCAGCCTCCAGAACTTTGGAACCAATTTAAGACAGATTTTAAAAAAGGCAATCACATAAGGGTTCATCCTCTTTTAGGCTGGAGAGAAATTGATATATGGGAATACATAAAAAGAGAAAATATTCCAATAATTGATTTGTACTTTTCTAAAAATGGAAAGCGTTATAGAAGCCTTGGTTGCGCACCATGCACAAACCCAATACAATCAAATGCATCTAATATAGATGAAATAATAGAAGAATTAAAAAATACAAAAGATACAGAACGATCAGGAAGAGCACAAGATCAAGAAGATGCACATGCACTAGAAAAACTAAGAAAGAATGGATACATGTAATCCTGGAGGTGAAAATATGAATAAAGAGAGAGAAAACTTAAACATAGTAGTAGTTGGTCACGTAGATCATGGTAAATCAACTTTAATAGGAAGGCTTCTTTATGATACGGATTCGCTTCCAAATGGTGCCATAGAAAAGGTTAAAAATATATCTAAAGAAAAAGGAAAATCTTTTGAATACGCATATCTTTTAGACGCTTTTGAAGAAGAACAAAAGCAAGGTATAACAATAGATATAACCATGATTCAGTTCTTCACAAAGAAAAGAGATTATGTAATTATAGATGCTCCAGGCCACAAAGAATTTTTAAAGAATATGATTTCTGGAGCTGCCAGTGCTGAAGCAGCATTCTTATTAGTTGATGCAAAGGAAGGCATTCAGGAACAATCTAAAAGACACGGATATATTCTTTCTTTATTAGGAATAAAAAAGGTATATGTAATTGTAAATAAAATGGATTTAGTAGATTATGCTGAAGAAAGATTTAATGAAATTGAAGAGCAGTTTAATGACTTCTTAAACAATTTGAATATATATCCAGAAAAATATGTGCCTATATCTGCATTTAACGGTGAAAATTTAACTAAAAAATCTGATAAAATGCCATGGTATAAAGGAGAAGCAGTACTAGAGACCATGGATAGAATAGAAAAGGAAAAAGGAATCGAAGAAAGAACACTAAGATTTCCTATTCAAGATGTATACAAATTTGATGATAGAAGAATTGTCTCTGGCAGAATAGAATCTGGTACTTTAAAAAAAGGTGATGAAATTGTAATTTATCCTAGTGGAAAAACTACCAGAGTTAAAGAAATACAATATTGGCAAGATAAAGATAAGACAGATGTAATAACGGCAGGTATGTCTGTGGGTATAACTTTAGAAGATGAGTTTTTCAATAAAAGAGGAGAGGTTATATGTCATAAAAAGGATCATGTAGCTACCTCGAATGTTTTCAATGCAAATGTATTTTGGCTAGGAAAAGACAATTTGGTAAAAAACAAAAAGTATAAATTAAAACTTGCAACCCAGGAAGTTGAATTTGAAGTGTTTTCAATAAATAAGGTTATAGATGCTGCATCTCTTGAAAGCAATGAAAATATAGATTTTATAAAGAAAAATGATGTGGCTGAGGTTACCATTAAAACTAAATATCCAATTTGTTTTGATGAATTTAGTTCAGTGCAAGCTCTAGGAAGGTTTGTAATTATAGATAATTACAATACTAGCGGTGGTGGAATTATTTCTGGAGTTGAGGATTCCTTGAAAAGAGAAATTAAGGAGATTAAAAGCAAAAATATTTCTATAAGAAAAAGGCTTGTTACTAGAGAGCAAAGAGAAGAAGCCTTAAAGCAAAAAGGAAAAGTAATCTGGCTTTCAGGACTTCCTGGTTGTGGTAAAAATGAAATAGCTTTAAAGCTTGAAAAAAAATGGTTTGAACTAGGTAAAAAGGTATACTATTTAGACTCTTCACACCTTAGATTCGGATTAAGCAGTGATTTAGCCTTTACAGTAATGGATTCTCATGAGCAAACTAGAAGAATTGCAGAGATGGCAAACCTTTTTGCTGATAGCGGAACAATTACCATTGTGACTTCTGTAAGTAGATTTAAAGAAGACAGACAGTATGCAAGAGAAATTATTGGAAAAGAAAGCTATGTGGAAGTTTTTGTAGAAGCGCCAAAGGATATATTAAAGAAGAGAAATCCTAAAGAATTAATTGAAACTAATGATAATAGTTTTGAATATGAAAAATCTGATTATCCTGTTTTATCACTTTATATAAATGATGCAGAATTTAATTCGGATAAAAAGGTTGAGGAGATTTTAGAATTTTTAGAATACTAATAAGAATGGGGTTGTCGCAATAGAAAAAATGTGCGACAGCCCAAATTTTTTATTTATAAATATCCTTATAAATTAAAAATATAGTTAAAGTTATACATATTCCAAGGGAAATAATCCAAATTTGATTTGAATATAAAATAAAATAATTGCTTGGAAAAGCTAATGGTAAAAGTTCTTTTGAGAATACTGTAAAACAATTTTTAATTGCTGTTTTGCTAATATTTTGAGGTTTATCAAAGGGAGTATGAATTTTACTCATATCGCTATCACAAAAGGTAACAGCATCTATTCCAAATTTTCTAAAGGATGCATGATCGCTTGCATCTTCAAATAAACAATTATATTTGATTTTACTATCAATACAAATTTTTGATAAATCTTTAATTAAACCTGTGTTTTTGTTATCATTCTTACCTCCTACAATAGAAAGTGGCACAGCATTGCTGCCAATCATATCGAAGTTAAAAACCTCACTGCTTTTAACTTCATTTTTATACCTATCTACAAAATAATTTGATCTTAAAAGTCAAAATTATTCTTCATTAAAGACTATAAAAATTATATTTCTTTCTGGCACACCTAATGATTTTATATATTTAGTCATTTCTAAAACAAAACTTATTCCAGAAGCATTATCTAGAGCACCGCTGTAAATATTATTTGAAAAATCTTCACCAAGATGATCAAAATGAGCTGAAATAATTATAGGAGGAAGCTTGTTATCTTTTCCTTGTATGTAACCAATAACGTTATTAATATTTGTTTTGCTTTCAGTGCACGGAACAGAGCAGTCTATAGAACATCCGTCAGCAAGTAAATTTTTAAAATCATTATAGGTTTTTTTTGAAATTAAAATTAACAAAGCTATAGGACTATTTTGGCTATAAGAGCTCCTAAAGGAAATATTATTATTTTCTGGGCAATAAAAAACAAATATATTACCACCAGAAGAAACTTTTATGTAGCTACTACCATAAGTTATTTTATTGTTGTAATTGAAGCATATTTTATTTTGTTTGAAGGAAAGCATGTCTTCCTTGTAATCAGTGCCATATATATATTGTTTTATTAGTTTTCCGTTATTGTTAAAAACCTTCAAAAAAGGCTTTCCAGGAATTGGTTTTGGAAAGGTTACTGGAAAATTTTCATAATAATCTTTAATGTATGGTTTTAAACCATTTTTTTGAAATTGATCTTTAATATATGCTGCACATATTTTGTTTTCAAAGGTTCCTGCTAATCGTCCTTTAAAAACATCGGAAGAAAGATAGTTAATGCTTCTCATAACTTCATTTTCGTTAAAGTTGTTAATTTGTAAGCTTAGTTTGAAGCTCATAATAAAAATAACAATGAATATAAATAAAAAAATATAAACTATTTTCTTTTTCATAGTTGCTCCTAAAAATCTCAATATATAATATATATATTGCTGCTTATATAAGTAAATTCATATCATTATGAAGAGTTTTTTTATTTACTATGCTATAATAATAATGTAATTAAAAATTGGAAGGATGTGAATTTTAGTTTTAGAAGTAAACCTTACTTTAAAACTAATTAAAATATGATGACAATTAATGAAAAACTAGCAAAACAATTTAATATAGCTGTTAAGCAAGTAAATAGTGTTATTGAAATGCTTGATGAAGGAAGTACTGTGCCTTTTATTGCTAGATATAGGAAGGAAAGAACTGGTGGACTAGACGATACAATACTTAGAGAGCTTTATGAAAGACTTACATATCTAAGAAATTTAGAGGAAAGAAAAGAGACGGTTATAAAAGCTATAGAAGAGCAAGGAAAGCTTACGGAACAATTAAAAGATGATATATTAAAAGCAGAAACCTTAACTGAGGTAGAGGATTTATATAGACCATACAAACAAAAGAAGAGAACAAGAGCAACTATAGCGGTAGAAAAAGGTTTAAAGCCACTGGCAGAAACTATTTTCAGCGGCCAATTTAAAGGAGATATAAATTCCTTTGCTGAACAATTCGTAGATGAAGAAAAAGCTGTAAATAATATAGAGGAAGCCATT
>JAJXYA010000448.1 GCA_021780795.1 Bacillota bacterium
CTCATTCATAAAAAACAAATCTTCTATTTTAAAATATTCACTATCTAATTTTTCTACTGCTTCATCAAGAAAACTTTTATATTCTATGGAATTTTTATAAATAATGTCCTCTGTAAATTCTTTTTCTCCGCTAAGAACTTTTTCCATGTATTCTTTTAAACTCATTACTTCCTTTAACTCTAAAATATCAAAGGCAAAATCTCTAAAGGTCGTTTGCTTAACTCCTGATTCTCCAAGACTTGGAAGCACTGAAGATATATATTCCATAAATACATTATTGGGACCTAATATTAGCACCTTGTCTTCCAGTATTTTTCTATAATTATAAAGCAAATATGCTACCCTATGAAGTGCTATAGTAGTTTTTCCACTACCTGCCACACCATCCACTACGATAGTTTTGGTTCTTGGTTGTCTTATTAAATCATCCTGTTCCTTTTGTATTGTCATAATTATGTCTTTTAGTTTTTCTCCAGCATTGCTACTAAGCACCATTTGAAGTATTTCATCTTTTATATCTAGTGCTGAATCAAACATACCCATAAGCTTTTCTTTTTTTATAATAAATTGTCTCTTAGCTAGAATATTTACTAATATTTTTTCTTTAGGTGCATCATAAAAAGCTTCTCCTAAAGCTCCAGCATAAAATAAAGATGCAATTGGAGCTCTCCAATCTACTATTAAAGGCTCAAAAGTATTATCTGGAGTAACTCCAAATCTTCCTATATACATATTGTCGATACCAAAATCTTCTTCTGAAAAGTCAATTCTTCCAAAATAAGGAGAGCTTTTAAGTTCAGTTAACTCCTTAAGTCTTCTATCAATAGTTTTGAAGGCTTCTTCCTTAACGTATCTTTCATGATCAAAATATTCTATTACCATATCCTCATCATCTCTATAGTCTTCAACAACTTTTTTTCTATAGTCTAAAATATATTGTAAGATTTCCTTTCTCTTATCAATATATTTAAGAATTTCTTCACTAATGATAAGAGTAACGTTCTTTAATTTCTCTTCTTCAATATTAAATTCTAGTTGTTTTTTTAATTCCACTTCCATCAGACTATCATCCTTACCAAATTCATTATTATTCAAAACTATCACCCCATTTCAATCATTATATTTTTATAAAAACTCTTTTGTTTATATAATTTCATGCCATCCAATAATATCTGCAATGCCAAGACCTGGAGAATCATTAATAGTTATGGTATTTCCTACTATAGATGAACCACCAATTATTGAATCTTGCTCAAAAAACAACATAGTATCTAAGTCTGATTTAAGCATATTAGATTTTGATGCTGCAAAGCTAGCTGCTGCAGTTATGCCTATTCTACTTTCTAGCATACATCCCATCATACATCTTATGCCCATGTTTTCAGCCATATTATATATTTTTATTGCATTATTAATGCCTCCGCACTTCATAAGCTTTATGTTTATAAGATCTGCTGCTCTATTTTCAATTATCTTAAAGGCATCTGCTGGACCAAAAACTGCTTCATCAGCAAGAATTTTTGTCTCCACATTGTCTGTAACATATTTTAGTCCATCTATATCCCAAGCAATAACTGGCTGCTCAACGAACTCAATATCCAAATCCATATCTTCAAATTTTCTAATAGTTCTTACTGCATCCTTTGGTCTCCAGCCTTGGTTAGCGTCTACTCTTATTTTTATTCCGCGTCGAACTGCTTTTCTTACTGCTTTTACTCTCTCTATATCAAGGTCTATATCATTTCCAATCTTTACCTTTAAATAAGTATATCCCTCCATTACAGCTTCTAAGGATTTCCTTACCATATGTTCTACTGTATCATTTGCTATTGTAATATCCGTAGTTAGTGAAGTTTTATATCCACCTAAAAATTTATAAAGTGGTAATCCGTAATTTTTGCAGAATAAATCGTAAATAGCAATATCGATAGCTGCCTTAGCACTATTATTTCCATGAATAGAATTATGAATTACTTTCATAATTCCTTCAAGATTATCAATATCCAAGCCTACAAGATCAGGTTTAATGTAATTTATTGCTCCCATAATTGAATTCTCTGTTTCCCCAGTTATCAAAGGTGTTGGGGCTGCACTACCATATCCTACTTCCCCAGTATCTGTAACTATTTTTATAACTATTTCATCAGACATTGTGATGACTTTCTTTCCTACCTTGTATGGTTGCTTTAAAGGAGTGTTGATTTTCCCCATTTTAATATCTTGTATTTTCATAATTGTCCCCCACTAAAAAATTTATATTTTTTTATAGTATAAAACTATATTATACCTCTATATTAACTTTAATTCTATGGCTTTATGTAAATTCATGATTAATTATTTTAAAAAATTTAATTCTTTTAAAATACTAAGACCTATATCTTAATTCATAAGATATAGGCCTAAAAATTATTTACTTTTTACCAAAGTAAGATGTATGTTCACCAACATATATACATTTTATGAAATAGGATGTATATGTTTACTAACATATACATCTTATGAAATAAGATGTATGTTTACTTTGCTAACTCATATAATGCGTGAGCATATATTTTAGCATTCTTGATTAAATTGTCTATAGTAATATATTCATTTGGTTTATGAATAGTATCAACTTCTCCTGGGAACATTGGTCCAAAAGCTACGGTATTAGGCATTTCTTTAGCATAAGTACCTCCACCTATAGATACTAATTTAGCTTCTTCTCCAGTTTGCTCAGTGTAAACCTTTTGAAGTGCTTTGATAATTGGACTGTCTGGTGAAAAGTATAATGGCTCTTGATGTACAAATTTCTCTACTCTTATTCCAGTTCCTTCTATTCTATTATTAAATGGATTCATCATATCTTCTAATTTGTTTGTTACAGGATATCTTAAATTCAAGGTTACAGTAGCTGAATTTTCATCCATACTTATAACTCCAACGTTAAATGACATTTTACCTGAATCCTTATCTTCAAGACAAACTCCAAAAGACTCTCCATGTACTTCCATACCTATGTTTTTATTTAAAAATTCCACGAATCCTGATGCATCATTTGATCCAAGCTCTAAAGTTCCAAGGAAAGCAAATAATTGCATTATGCCATTCTTGCCAAGCTCCGGTGTACTTCCATGAGCTGATTCACCAATAGATTTAATTATTACCATATTTTCTTTTACTTCTGTAGAAAGTTTATAATCCATCTCTTTTGCAAAAGCCTCTACTGCTTTAATAACATTTTGTGCGTCTTTAGCTACAATTCCTGCTTCACAATAGTCAGGTACCATGTTCGCTGCTTGACCACCCTTGATATACTTTATAAGGTTTTCACCTTCATTCTTGATATTGAAATCTTTTACAATGTTGAAAATAGTTATACCTTTTTCTCCATTGATTATTGGATAATCTGCATCTGGTGTAAACCCAGCAACTGGTGCCTTTTCTCTTTCTAAGTAATGTTCAAGTTCCTTGCTTCCTGTTTCTTCATTAGTTCCAAATAAAACCCTAATTCTTTTAGAAAGAGCAAGATTTGCATCTTTAATTGCTTTTAATCCATATAATGTTGCTATTATTGGTCCTTTGTCATCTGTAGTCCCACGTCCGTACATTTTTCCATCATGAATTTCTGCACCATAAGGTGGGTGAATCCATCCATCCCCTTCAGGAACTACATCTAAGTGACCTAATGCTACAACATAATCTTCGCCTTGTCCATACTCTGCATATCCTACATAACCATCTAAGTTAACTGTATGAAAACCTAATTCCTTTGCAGTGTTTAAAGCACATTCTAGTGATTTAGCTACCCCCTCACCAAAAGGCATGCCTGGTTTAGGCTCGCTTTCTATACTTTTAATTCTTATGATTTCTTGAGTAGACTTAATAATATCCTCTTTCATAGCGTCAATTAATTTATTTAATTCCATTTTCTTTTCCCTCCATCGATTAAAGTATGATATATTATTTTATTTCTTGATATTTTTCAAAAGTGATCCATCCTCTTCGAGATAAGTATCTTAGAAACATAATTAATCTATCAATAGAATTCGCCTCAGTGTCATTAAATTTTTCCACCATAGCTAGAGCTATATCATAAACAGTTTTAGTGCCATCACATTGTTGCCAAACCAAAGAACCCATTTCATCAAGTTCTAAATCACTAACTGTTGGCTTTTTTATAAGCCATCTCATGAATCTTTCTACTGGCTTGTTATGATGAAAAAATAGTTTTACCTTCTCATCATTTACTTCCCAATGTTCAATTTTTCTTAGTGGTCTATACAATAAAAAATTTTCTTGTGGTTTTTCTTTGTTTTTTTTATTAAACATACATTTCACCTACAAAACAGTTAAGAGCCGTAACGGCTCTTAACTTATATTTTTATCTTTATTATTACTTAAATTTAATAATATATACCTTATTAAATTATAATATTAAACAGTTTCTTTGTCTACTTTTGTAGCAAACATGTAAATCCATAATCCTAATGCAAAGAACATTAGTGTAGCGAATTCTGGGCTTGCTGCTAGTCCTGGAAGTAACTTAGCTCCAAATCCTATATCAAGACCAACTGTTGCAATACCTGCAACAACTATACCCATTAAAGCATCTCCAGCAACAAGTCCTGATGCAAGAAGTATACCTTTTTCCACTTGAACCTTTTGTTGCTCTTCGTTTTTCTTGAATTTTTTCTCAACTAATACTCTAACAATACCACCAACAAGGATAGCAGCATTTAAGTGTATTGGTAAATATATTCCAAGTGCAACTGGAAGTATTGGAAGTCCTGCAAGTTCACAGAACACTGCAATTGTAACTCCAACGAATACTAGAGCCCATGGAAGTTGACCTGTTAATACACCTTTGATAACCATTGACATTAATGTTGCTTGAGGTGCTGCAACATCTTTACTACCTATACCATATGTGCTATTAAGCATTAATACTACTGCTCCAGCAACTGCTGCTGCTGCAACTATTCCCAAAAACATACCAATTTGTACGTTCTTTGGTGTACCACCGATAATATAAGTTGTTTTTAAACTTTGTGCAGTTCCACCAGCAACAGCGATAGCAACACAAACTATACCACCTATAATAACAGCTGTAACCATTCCTTTATCGCCAACATTACCTGTAAGTTTTAATACTGATGTTACAAATAATAATGTAGCGATAGTCATACCTGAAACTGGGTTATTTGATGCTCCGATTAAACCAACCATTCTAGCTGATACAACTGCGAAGAAGAATGAGAATATAACTGCCATTATTCCGCCAATTATGCCAACTTTAATTCCTGGTAATATCCATGAAAGTATAAATACTAATACTGCTGCGCCTACAACCCAAGTTATTGGTGCATCAATATCTGTTCTCTTTTGAGTTCCTGAACCAGTTGCTCCAATACCAGACATAGCTGATTTGAAAGATCTAATGATTGTTGGAGCAGATTTTCCAAGACTTATAAATCCACCTGCTGCAACTGCACCAGCACCGATATATCTTATATATTTACTCCAAACGTCCCATGCTCCCATTTTACTAATAAGTTCTGTTGATGGGAATAATGGTGCTTGAAGCCCATGTCCAACATACATTATTAATGGAATAAGTCCAAGCCATGCTATTAATGAACCACCAAACATATAAAGTGAAGCTCTAAGTCCAACTATATAACCAACACCCATTAAAGATGCTAATGTATCAAAACCAAACAATGTATTTTGCATTGGCTTTACAGTCCATTCAGCTTCTTCTAGCCAAAATTTAAATCCGCCAGAGAATAACTTGAATAGTGCTCCGCCTGCAAGACCTGTTAATACTTGCTTAAATCCAGGTCCGCCTTCGCTACCAGTTACAAGAACTTCAGCAGCTGCCATACTTTCTGGATAAACAAGATTACCATGCTCTTCAACTATTAAGAATCTTCTTAATGGTGATACAAAGAATACTCCAAGTAATCCTCCAAGTAATGTTACCATAACTATAGTAGAAAGTTTTAAATCCATACCCCAAAGGATAATTGCTGGAAGTATAAATATAATTCCGCCTGCTATAGATTCTCCCATAGCAGCAATTGAAGCTACCATATTAGCCTCTAATATATTATTTCTTTTAAATAAACCTTTTAATATACCTGTAGCTAAAATCGCTCCTGGAATACCAGCTGAAATAGTCATACCTACTTTAAGTCCTAAGTAAGTGTTTGCAGCTGCAAATATTATTGCAAATATCATACCTAGTATTAAAGATATTGCCGTTGTTTCTGGCATTGCTTGACTAGTTGGTATAAATGGTAAATAATCCTCACCTTTAATACCGCCGTAAGCCGTATGAGAAAGTTTTTTGTTTTTCTCCATGATATGTCCTCCTTTATTTTATATATTAATTATTTATTAACTCATTTTATAATAACATATGTTATAAAAATAACTAAATTGATAATACCTCGTTTTTTAGGGAATTTTCATATTATATTAATAATTTACTAGAATATCTACAAAATGCGCGGTTTTACACAAATTTAAGCTAGAATTTGAGGATATTTTGATACTTTATTGCAGTTTTTGAAACTATACAAATATTCTTATTCATTTTTGCAAAATCCTATCAATGTAAATATATTATTTTCATAAAGCTCAAAAAAAATACTAATATTTTTTTGAAAACATGTCCTTAGGAAATGTAAAGGTTTACTGCTATTTCTCACTATTAAATTCTTTTATATAAAGTGATACTGCATGTAGTTATTAAAAAATACCATAAGTTCTAACTAAAAGCTTTTCAAAAAATGAAAATAGCAGATGGACAAACTTGCATTTGAACTCTGCTATTTTATTATTTTAATTTTCCAAATCTACTAAAAGGACTAATTATAATTCTTGCCTTACCCATTATATCTTTCTGAGGTATAAAAGGTTTTTCCCAATATCTAGCATCTAAAGAATTGGCTCTATTGTCCCCCATAAAAAAGTAACTACCCTCTGGTACTTTAAATTTTCCTGTTTTGCCACCTGGGTATACAACATAGCTCTCATCAATTTTTTCCTTATTTACATATAGTGAGCCATCTTCTTTAATTTCTACTTCATCATTTGGTAGTCCAATAAGTCTCTTTATTAAGTCTTCCTTTAATTCATCAGAATGAAATACTACTACATCCCCACGTTTAAGATTGTTTTTGTTATGAACTCTTGTTACTAAAATCTTATCACCTAGGTTTATGGTTGGTAGCATTGATCCAGTTGGTACAGTTACATTAAAGAAAATAAGTTTGTTTATGATAAATGCTATTATTATGGCTGCTATTATAGGTAATATCCAATCTTTAAATATCTTTTTTATAATATCCATGATTATCCCCTCTCAAATCTAATACATTAATATTTTATCACACTATTTATAATATATCAGTATTAAAAATTTATTATATGTAAACAAATGATAAATTTTTAGTATTTTAAATTATAAATCTCAAGGCAAATTAATCTTTAAATTTGAAAATCAGCTTATTTTCTTGAAATTTCTTTCTCATGTTCTAAAAGCCACTGCTTTCTATTAAGTCCACCAGCATATCCCGTTAAACTCTTATCTGAACCAATCACTCTATGGCAGGGTATAATTATACTTATTAAATTTTTCCCATTAGCATTACCAACTGCCCTTGTTGCCTTTTCATTGCCTATTTTTATTGCTTGCTGCTTGTAAGACCGTGTTTCACCATAAGGTATTTCCGTTAAAGCCTTCCAAACTCTTTTTTGGAATTCCGTTCCTTGCATTTCACATTCTATTTCAAAATCTTTTCTTATTCCTTTAAAATATTCATCAAACTGTTTAATAGCTTCCTTCAAAATTTCTGCCTCTTCCGTATTTTCTTTTGTTTCCTCAACAAACATAGCCGATATTATTGCACAATCAGAAGTTATTATTTCTAATATTCCAATAGGCGAAGCATAATATCCATAGTATCTTTTAGTCATACAGCCACCTCCATAAGTAGAATGTAACATAAGCTTCCCACCCTTTCCAATTTACCGATAATTTCTCTATCTCATCTATTGTGGGTTTTCTATCTAATCCTAAAATACCTTTTAATGCATTATGAACACCTACATCAGCTATAGGGAAAGCATCATTTATATCAAAGCATTTCATAATTGTATAATCTGCAGTCCAATTTCCTACGCCTCTAATTGCTACTAATCTCTTTTTCAATACTTCATAACCCTTTTCTAAGGCTAATTCTTCCTTTTTAATAATTCCCTCATTAAAAAGTTTTGCA
>JAJXYA010000092.1 GCA_021780795.1 Bacillota bacterium
GAGGATAGTGTATTAACTAAAGAAAAAGCAATTACTATTGGGAACATGTTAATGGAAAAAATAAGAGGTTTATCAAATTTGAAATTTAAGATAGGAATAGGAAGAAAATACGATGTAAAAGGTTTTGTTAAATCTCACGATGAGGCTTTTAAAGCTGCACTTATTGCATCCAATGGATCTGTAATTTATTATGAAGATATTATTTTAGCAAATAGCAAAGCTGATGCATATATTTTTCATAAAGAGAAAGTTTTTTTAAACGATATTCTTATGGGAAATATTAAAAAGGCGGTAGAAACTTTTAAGGATATATATCTATATATAATTAGTAATTATTGCGGAGATATTAATAGTGTAAAATCTAAGCTTATATATTTACTTTCTATAATAGATAAGAATTTGCCATATAATTCAAATAAGTTAGATGAGGCTAGAGAGAAAGTTATTTTAAATATTTTAAGAACAAATGATAAAGATGAACTCAGACTTCAAATTTTTCAGTTTTTATCTGATATTTGTGAAGAAGTAGAAAATCGAAAGAAAGGCGATAATAATCAAAGTATACCAATAATTCTAGATTATATAAATAATAATTATTATTATGATATATCATTAAAGGATGTGTCAAAAAATGTGAATTTTAGTTATAATTATTTGAGCAAATTCTTTAAAGATGAGATAGGAAAAAACTTTGTAGATTATCTTACAGAACTGAGGGTGGAAAAGTCTACGAAACTTTTAGCTAATAAAAGTTTAAGTGTTAAGGAGATATGTCAAAAAATTGGTTATAATGACCCTAACTATTACAGTAAAACCTTTAAAAGGGCTACAGGAATGACCCCTACGGAATACAGATTATTTATAAGTAAGGGAAGTTTAATTGATTAAGAATAAGCACATAAAAGCTATCTACTTATAGGAAATGGCTATTTATACAGAACTGTTTGGAGTGATCTAAATGTTCTGTATTTTTTTATCGTAAAATTTTACTAAGGAATATTATACAATTAATTATAAAGGTAAATTTTTACAGGAACATAGTAAATGATTACAGGGACAAATTGTACTAATTGTATGATAATTTAAATAAGTCCAAAATGCATTTAAACAAAATTATAGGGGGAGATTAACAATGAAAAAATTCAAATTATGGCTTATAACAGGCTTAGTAATTTGCTCAACAGCATCATTTGTGGGTTGTGGAAATACTGCAAGCACAAGTACTGCAAGTAAAGATACCTCAAGCGCAAAGGCAAGTGTTGGTATTATTCTTCCAACAAAGGCTGAATCAAGATGGCCAATGGCAGAAAAACAATTTAAAGAAGCAATACCTGGTGCAACAATTCTATACAGCAACGGTGATACCGCTACTGAAAAAACTAACGTTGAAAGTCTTATATCAAAAGGCGTTAAAGTTATTGTTATCTGCCCACAAGATGGAACAGCAGCAGCGGCTGAAGTTGATGAAGCAAATGCCAAAGGTATCAAAGTTATTTCTTACGATAGACTTATAATGAATACATCAAATGTTAACTATTACGTAACATTTGATAGCGTAGCTGTTGGTGCAGCTCAAGCTCAATATTTAGTTGATCAAGCTAAAGGTAAAGGTAATCACTTGTATTTATATGCTGGTGCTCTTTCTGATAATAATGCATTCTTGTTCTTCCAAGGCACTTGGAGTATTCTTCAACCAAAAATTGCTGATGGCACATTCGTAATCGAAAACTCAAGTGTTGCAGATTCATTTAAGGATACAGCAACTCTTACACATGAACAATCAGCTAAAATTATTGGTCAAATTACAACAAACTGGGATCCTGCAACTGCTAAAACATTAGCACAAGCTAACTTAGCAAAAGCAACAGCAGATCAAAAAGGTGCTACTTATGTTCTTGCTCCAAACGATGACACATCACGTGCTATCACAGATTCATTTAGAGCAGACAAAGCAGTAACAGAAATTTATTCAACTGGGCAAGACTTTACACAAGCTTCAGTGCAATACATTGTAGATGGCAAACAAAGCATGACAGTTTGTAAAGCAGATAAAAGCCTTGTTAGCGACGTAAAAACAATAGTTGATGCAATTCAAGGTGATACAAAGCCAGCAGATGTCGTAACAACATACAATAATGGTAGTATTGATGTTCCTTCAACAAAAGCTCCTTTAACTATAGTTAAAAAAGACAATGTTGAAGATGTTATCAAGTCTTCAGGATTGTACACATTAACTAATGGTACAGTTAATCCTGTAAAATAATCAACAATTAATTATTACTTATAAGAATTTATAAGGGTACGATAATCTTAGATTATCATACCCTTCAACTTTAATTTAGGAGGCGAAAACTCTTGAAAGATAATGATTATATCCTTGAAATGGACGATATTGGAAAAGTATTTCCTGGAGTTAAAGCATTAGATGGTGTAAATTTCAAAGTTAAACGTGGGGAAATTCATTGTTTAGTTGGTGAAAATGGTGCAGGAAAATCAACATTAATGAAGGTTCTTTCAGGTGTTTATCCGGCAGGCACATATAGTGGAAGAATTATTTTAAATTCTTCTGAACAACATTATAAAGACATTTCTGATAGCGAAAAAGCCGGAATTGCTATAATATACCAAGAACTTGCTTTAATACCAGAACTCACAATTCATGAAAATATATTTTTTGGACATGAGCTCAAAAAAGGTCAGTTTATTGATTGGAATGAAACAGCTGTTAAAGCAAAAGAAACACTTGAAAAAATTGGCATGAACATCAGTCCAGAGACTAAGGTGAAAGATGTGGGGGTTGGAGTTCAACAGCTTGTTGAAATATGCAAGGCCTTATGTAAGAATGTTAAACTCTTGATTTTAGACGAACCAACAGCAGCACTTAGTGAAGTTGACTGTGATAAATTGTTGCAAATTTTAAGAGATTTAAAAAAACACGGTGTAACTTGCATAATGATTTCTCATAAGCTTAGAGAAGTTATTTCTATTGCTGATACAATCACAGTGTTAAGAGATGGAAAGACAATTGCATCAATTGATGCTACTCAACGCAAGGTTGAGGAAAGTGAAATAATTAAACATATGGTTGGTAGAGAGATAGAAGATGTTTATCCAAAAAGGAAAGATGTTAAGTTTGGAGATGTATTCTTTGAATTGAAAAATTGGACAGCTTTTGATCCTAACAAAGGGCGTGAAATTCTTCACAACATTGATTTTAATGTCCGCAAGGGTGAGATTGTTGGAATTGCTGGGCTTATGGGCGCAGGACGTACCGAAATGGCTCTAAGTATTTTTGGAAATACAAAGCATTATGATATAAAAGGTGAATTATACGTTAATGGAGTTAAAAAGAATTTGAACTTTTCTGAGAAAGCCATTAAAGAAAAAATAGCATATGTTACCGAAGATAGAAAAGGCAATGGTCTTATATTAATTCAAGATATAAAATTTAACACGACTTTCTCAAATCTAAAACAATTAGTAAAAGGCTTATTTATTGATGAAAATGAAGAAGTGAATGTTGCCAATAAGTTTTTTGACGAAGTTAAAATAAAAGCTCATTCTATAGAGCAAGTTGTTGGAACTTTATCTGGTGGAAATCAACAGAAAGTTTCCTTAGCAAAATGGCTTTTTGCTGAACCAAATTTGCTGATTTTGGACGAGCCAACTCGTGGAATTGACGTTGGATCCAAGTTTGAAATATATACAATTATGAATGAACTTGTTAAAAGAGGTATGAGCATTATAATGATCTCCTCGGAGTTACCGGAGATATTGGGTATGAGCGATAGAATATATGTTATGTCTGAAGGTACTATGACAGGTGTTATAGATGCTAAAGATGCAACAGAAGAAAAAATTATGGAAATGGCTACGGCCTAATATTTTGAGGAGGTATATCATGAAAGATTTAGGTAAATTACTTAGAAAAAATATACGTGAATATGGTATGTTTATTGCTTTGGCAGTGATTTTTATTTTATTTACAGTTCTAACAGATGGTACATTTATTTCTCCAAATAATATATCAAATTTAATAGAGCAAACAGGGTATATAGCAGTGTTAGCTACAGGTATGACACTTGTAATTATTGTTCGCCAAATCGACTTGTCTGTTGGTTTTCTTTCTGGCTTTTTAGGAGCCATTGCTGCAATATTAATAACGAATTATAGTATACCAGTTGTTCCTGCAATTATTATTATATTAGTTTTTGGTGCGGCTATTGGTTGGGTATACGGAATGTTGGTTGCTAAAGTGGGTATTCCAGCATTCGTTGTAACTCTCGCAGGTATGATATCTTTCCACGGTTTGCTCTTACTTGCTACCCAATCAGGTGGTACAATTAACATCACTAATAAGTTCTTCATTGAAATAGGTAATGGATTTATACCAAGCTGTGGAACAATTGCTGGATTTGATGCATCAACTGTCATCATTGGTTTAATTGGTATAATATTGTTCATTTATTCTCAAATTAAAGAGCGCAACACTAAGAAAAAATATAATTTTGAGATTTTGCCAATGGCAATCTTTGTTATTAAACTTATTTTTATTTCTGCAATGATAGCAATATTATCACTTGTTTTAGCAAGTAATAACGGTATTTCATGGACACTTGTTATTGTTCTTGTTGTTATTTTTATCTTCTCAACTGTATTAAACAAAACTGCAATTGGACGTCATATTTATGGCGTTGGTGGTAATCCAGAAGCAGCTGAACTTTCAGGTGTTAGTGTTACTAAAGTTTTAATATTGGTATTTGTTATTATGGAAACTTTAACAGCACTTTCAGGAATACTTTTTGCTTCAAGAATGCAAAGTGCTTCACCAACAGGTGGTACAGGTTTTGAGCTTTTAGCAATAGCTGGTGCATTCATCGGCGGATGTTCTGCAAATGGTGGTGTTGGTAAGGTTACAGGATCATTAATAGGTGCATTAGTTATGGCATCACTAACAAACGGTATGGATTTAATGGGACTTGGAAGTTCTGTTCAATATGTAATACAAGGTTTAATACTAGTTTTAGCTGTTATATTCGACATTATGACACGTAGGTCCCATTCAGGCAGCTGATAATTTATAGAAACTTCAGCCCTTCGAACTTCAGAAGTGCCCCTGGGGGAAGCAAGATTTTCCATATACAAGCACTGTACTAAATTCATATATTTAGTACAGTGCTTTTTGATTATAGCAAATTAAATCGGGAAATAATAATGAATGAAAATTGAACGTAGGTGAAATAATGACTACACCCCCAAAGAGTATGGTATGAAGTAAACATGTTATATTTTCGTTCAGATGTATACAATACTTTGAAAAGTAATAAAATAAACCTTGAAAATAAAGATAGAAAGAGAAGATACAATATGAGGATAAAATCGCAGAAGTTTTATGAAGGATTTAATATAACTGGGCAAAAACATACATTACAACTTGTTGTAACTGAGACATCACTTATAGAATTTGAAAAATATTCTAATATATATATTCAAGTAAGCAGAGTGCTTGGGTTTGACGAAAGAATAATTGAAATTGTAGAACATTCAGGTGAAATAAAAGCATGGATGAGCTATTTTAAGAAAGAGGTTTCAGAACTTATTTGGTCACAAATAGAAAATGGGGAATGTTGTTTTAAAAATATAGTCAATAATGTCTCATATCTTGTACTCGATAAAACTTTGGATTCTATTTATAAACAAGCAGAAATAACTGATATTCCTTTTATGAAAATTAACAAAGATTCATATCAATTGGGTTATGGAAGTGCCTCTGTAAGAGTTGGGAAAGATAATAAAGAGGAGGTTTTTAAGCTTATAAAGGAGAAGTCTATAAAGAGTATACCTGTTTTTGCAGTAACAGGAACTAATGGTAAAACTACAACTTCAAGGCTTTTATACCACATGCTGATGAAACTTAGATATAATGCAGGGCTTACTAATACAGGTTCTATTATGGTAGGGAGGGAAAAGCTTGAAATAGGAGATACAACAGGTTTTTTTAGTTCACGGAAACTTCTTGCTGATAAAAGAATTGATGCAGCAGTGCTTGAGACGGCAAGAGGAGGAATTATACACAATGGATTAGGTTTTGAGAAGATAGATGTTGCCATAATAACTTCTCTTTCTGAGGATCACTTAGGACTTTTAGGTGTAAATAACCTTGAGGAACTTATGAGGGTAAAGGCAGTAGTCTTGAAAGGAGTTAAAAGATGTGGCAAATGGATACTTAAGGCTCAAAGTGAAATATTAAAAGAAGCTAAAAAAAATCTTGAGGATAGGAGCTTTATTGAAAAGGTATTACTCTTTGATATAAATAAAAATTCCTTTATACAAGAACATTTATCTTTAGGTGGAGAAGCAATGTATCTTGAGGGGGATTACATAGTTTACCACAAAAGCGGCGCAGGTAAAAGAATATTAAGTATAAGAGATATTTTGTTTACACATGGAGGATTGTCCATGGGAAATGTGCTTAATGTTATGGCTGTACTTTTAGCTCTAAGTACAATTGAAAAAGATATGCAATATCTGGCTGGCTTAATAAAAAATATTCCCTGTGATATTCTACATAATCCTGGAAGACAAAATATTTTGGATATTGGTTCTATAAAAGTATTAATTGATTATGGTCATAATCCAGAAGCATATAAAACTGTTTATTCTATAGTAGATACAATTAGGCAATCAAGGGTAACTTCTATCATAACTGCTCCAGGTGATAGGCAGGATAGACAAATAGAAGAGCTTGGATATATTGCTGGTACAAAAAGTAACTTTATAATAATACGGGAGCAAAAGGATGCACGGGGCAGTGAGCAAGGAAGAGTAGCAAATCTTATGGCTAAGGGAGCTTATAGGGCAGGAAAAAGTGACTATGACATAGACTATCAAGAACAGGCGGGAGAGGCCTTAGTATATGCACTTAAGAGAGCCATACCTGGAGAAATAATAGTGATTTTTACAGAGTATCTTCAACCAGTAATTGAGAGACTTAATGAATATATTGTATCCTCTAAAAAAAGCTATGAGATTCCATATCCTATTCTATCTGACTGAATAATAGATAAACTCTTCTAATATAATTATATAGTGCGAAAAAGGTTGAACTTATTTTAACCAGTAGAAATAAATAATTATAGAAGGAGCATTGAATGGATAAAGGTATTAGTAATTCTAATAACTTGGACTCAAAAATTCTGCGTAAATCAGAGGGACTTCAAAGGGGGATGAAGGGGAGACATGTAACTATGATAGCCGTGGGAGGAACTATAGGAACAGGGCTATTTTTAGGCTCTGGATATGTGCTGCAAAATGCAGGACCTGGTGGAAGTATTTTGGCATATGCCGCAGGTGGGCTACTAATGTATATCATGATGGTCTGCCTTGGGGAACTTGTTGTTGCCATTCCGGTATCAGGCAGTACACAAGCCTATGCAAATGAGCTAATATCTCCGGCAGCAGGATTTCTTGCAGGGTGGATACGCTGGATAGCATGTGCTGTAACTATAACATCCCAGCTTGTTGCGTCATCTATTATTATGAAAAATATACTTCCTTCAGTTCCATCTGTAGTATGGATAATAACATTCACTTTGCTCTTATTTTTCTTAAATCTTTTTTCAGCAAGAGGCTATGGTGAAGTAGAATTTTGGTTTGTAAGTATAAAGGTAATAACTATAGCAATTTTCATTTTAGTAGCAGTTGCAATAGTTCTTGGTTTCATAGGAGATGGTGTAAAAGTTACTAAAAGTTTTAATGAAATTAGCTGGTTTACAGCAAATTTAAAGACTGTGTTAATGACCATAATGACAGCATCTTTTGCCTATGGAGGTGTTGACTTAATTGCCTCTGCAGCAGGTGAAAGCGAAGATCCTGAAAAAAATCTTCCGTGTGTCATTTATACAGTAATTTTCAGTCTGATAATTATATATTTTATATGCCTTCTACTTCTTTCATTTATACTCCCGTGGGAGGAAGCTAGTCTGAATATGAGTCCCTTTGCCTATGTGCTTAGAAGGGCAGGATTAAGATCAGCTGAACTTATAATCAATGTGGTAGTTGTTACTTCAGCCTTATCTTCAGCAAATACTTTTATATTCTCATGTACAAGAACCTTATGGTCTCTTGGTAAGCACGATCAAGCTTTTAAGTTTCTTGGAACAGTTAATAGTAGAAAAGTGCCAGTAAATGCACTACTTATTTCAATGGTCTTTGCTATTCTTGCACTATTATCAAG
>JAJXYA010000304.1 GCA_021780795.1 Bacillota bacterium
AAAGAAGAAAAGTAGAAGTATTTTTTTCTTCTACTTTTCCTTTATATAATATATATTTTTATTGTAAATATGATATGTTTCCTCATGAGGTGCGGCACGAGAGGACAGGAAGTACGTCAAATGCCAACTCTCGTTTATGGAAACATATCCACTTATTTCTTTCTGTTTTGGGGGAATATGTCAACCTTATATTACTTATTTATAAAAGAAGACTGTTTTACAATTCCTTGCCCATCTCATGAATAAGCCACTCAGCGTTTTCACGCCAACCTGCTTTCATACCATCTTTGTTTTTCCATATAGCTTCTGGCCCCGTGGTTCTATCTAAATCTATGCCAAATTTCCTATTCTCAGATTGCAAAACCTGTGCAGTACGATTTTTTCCACATTGGTAACACTCATTGATATTATCTGATTCTAAAATAACTGCACAAAAGTTCTCCATAGAACGAACCTTTAATACCACAGATAGCTTATTCCTAAAAAATTCATCTTCAATATGCTTGTGTTTGTTCACAATAATATACCTCTTATTGCTGATTTTCTTTAGTTCCTTAGCATATAATAAAGAAAGAACTTTTTCCGGTTTTAGAATATCATTTCCTTCAACTAAGCAAAATACAACATTCCTATCCTTAACTTTATAAGCATATATTCCATCATCCACTCTTTTTGATTGGCTCAAGATCTCATCGACACCACCAACTGGTATCTCTAGCTGATAATTCTTATTAGGAGTTTTCGATTGGTTATGGCTATTATCTTGAGCTGCATGGCCATCATCCAATGATGTATCATAAACATATATGCCCCCTGGTGAATTTAACTCAGTGGTTTCCTTTATAATATTGAAGGGTTTTAGTTCTTTGCCATTTGGATTAAAACCATAGACATACGAATGTGGATTTGAGACTGTCCCATCACCACCCATTGTAACAAAATTATAGCAACCATTTTCTATTGCTCTGACTTTATTATATTTATACCACTTGTCATAAACCACATTACCACCGGTGCTGTTAATAATAACATCAACACCTTTTAATCCATACATCCTACTAAATAATGAATGATTACAGTCGTAGCAAATAGTCATTCCTATCCTATATCCCTTATATAAGATAGGCTCAAACATTGACTTGGAAAGTTCACGATAGTCTTCTAATTCAAAAGCGGAATATGCAGTCATAGTATGCTTAATATACAAAGCATTAGCTGTTTCAGTTTCACTTGCAAATGCATTAGCAAAAATACTAAAAATAGTGCCATACTTATCTTCACTGCTTACAATCACAGCTTTTCCAATTTCTTCACTAAAATCAAGACAAGCTTTAAAAATATTATTTACATCTTCTTCAATACATATATCTGCATTTGTTAATAAAGAATAGAAAGGGCAATAACAAAACTCTGGTAAAACAAAAATATCGAAATCATATTTCTTCACAACTTCAAGAGCATTTGTAAGATAAGATTTGTGCTTACGTTCATCAGTCTGCAGATATACCCCTACCTTCAAACCATCTTTGTTTTGTATCTTAGTATTTTTTGCAACTTCTGATTTTATATTCAATAGCTTTTTTAAATTTTCCTCTGCTCCAACAGCTTCAAAATCTATCTGCCCATGCATTATTCTAACTAATTTATATCCATGCTCACTAGCCTTCATATCTCTTATACTATCATAATAAGCCCTTATTTCATCTCGATTGACCGGCTGTCCATCTTTTGCATTTATATCATTACATGCCTGTATCCATATTTGTCTATCAAAGTACACTGGAATATCTGGATAAGACAACAATGCTACCTTTCTTGCCTCTGAAAAATGCTGTCTTTCATCATATTCAATTATCAATTTTTCACTTTCACAAACGAAGTCACATCTTAATTGAACATTCCTCTTTGCAAATGCTTTATCTCCTCTATATTCAGACAGCGACTTGTACAGATTCTCATATTCTCCTTCGATTATATCTGGTGTCTTCAACCAAGGAAATGTTTTTTCACATACAATATCTCCATTGAACATTCTATTAAGTAGTAGCTGTAATGCATTTTTTTGCTCTATGACAGCTTTTGATGGAATTTTAATCGTATCGATTAATATCTGTTTTTCAGCCTGAGGTAACTTTGATTGTTCCTTTTCAACCTTCTGTTTTGATTCTTTTTGCTTTATAACTGTTTTTGTATCTATATGCTCTGATATACCTGTATAAAACATCTCAAATCCTAGTCTTTCAAAAAAACGAACTGTCTCCATACCACCGCCGAAATCATTCTTACTGATTTCTTTTCCATATGCCACTTTATATGCCATTCCACGTATATGCTTAGCAGGTAGCTTCTTGTCATTATATATAAGAAATGTGGACTTTGGGCTTGGATACTCTGGATTTTCAGCACAGAAATTTTCAATTGCTTTTATGACATCTTCTCTTGTAATATCCACCCAATTGATTTTTGCCATTTCTACCTCTCCATTTCATTCTTCTAAATTTGTTATTCATAACTCACACCATCATTCAATATCTCGCCACTAAGGGAATATATCTATCCCTTAGTCCTCATAATCCTCTTCTGTTATCAACACTGCCGGAACATACTCACATTGAGGAACCATGCGTTTTATGATTTGAAAACAATCCTTAAACTCATCCCCTGGCAGAAAGAATGTCTCCTTGAATTTAGTTTTATCAGAATATGTAATAATGAATTCTATCCCACCTATATCTGTGCAGAACATATCTGTGTCATGATTTACAATTACAGGCATGACCTCACCCAAATCAGCATACAGCTTTTTAAATACTGGACTGTTAGTTTTGTAAGACCACTTCCTTGAAGGATTTATTTCTGTTTCAAACATAGGATGATATTCGTATGCTATGCTCTCCTCTGTTACTGTAACCTCGTCAGAGTAAGCCTCGTCCGCACAGCAATATCCTGACGCACCCTTGATTACTATTTTGGAAATTTCAATCATAATCAACACTACCTTTACTTATTATTCTTTGCAACTCACTTTTATTTTAATTCCTGATCTTCTTTATATACGTATCAGACTTATAGGCATATGTTGATATCTGCCAATGTGATGCACATCCATTCTTTACTCACTGTTACACCATTACTTTTTAGGATTAATTCTTCCTTTTGTTACTATTGTAAGTGCAAAAACAGCCACACCTGCTACTGCTTTTCCGGCATCTTTAATTCGTTTAACTTGCTCATTTCTGCAATTTTCACAATATTTATGTTTATATCCCTCTGGGAGAGGTCTTTGACATTTCTTATTCTTACACTTCCTAAGCTCCATCATATTCTCCTCCTAAAACTTTTTGTTCTTCATTAAACGGTAATGCCTGAATTTTCTTTTCAATATCCGGCAGAGTCTTCGTCCAATAATTCTCTGGTGATGGATCTATCAAATCCAATCGTTCTACCAATCCCTTGGTTTCAAGATATGTTTTTTGTATATACCCTGCATAATACTGAAGGCTTAGACGTGCCGCCTCAGTTTCTCCCATTTCCTGATAAGCAATTGCCTCCGATAAGGAAACCATATTTACTGCACATAGGCTTTCTCGAATTTCATTCATTCTCGAATTTACTTTTTCAGGAGCAGCACCGGAGATAAGTTTTCCCCAGAGTGATTCCGGCTGATTCTTTATAAATGTCAGATTAGCATTTTGACTTTGCATTAAAATATTTCTGCTATCTTCTGCATCGGAAGCAATCCGCAATAAAGCCATTGCTTTTAGTTCTGGATTTTTTATTGTCATTGCTTGCAATAATTTCTGTTGGCAACTATATGCTGTAGCCAATCTATCATATTCTTGCCCTTGTCGAACTTCTTCAACTGCAACCTGTATAAGTTGAATCTGCTCTGCTATTTGAGCCATTTGCATTTGAGTTGCATAACTCGTCATGGCCTGAGATATTTCTGGTGTAACCTTTACACTCTTTAGTGAAACCGTAGATACTATTTTTTTAGTTTTCGGATTCACAAGGTTTGCCATTAAGGAGCCATCTTTTTTTGTCATCAACTTTAGAACGCCTTGAGCTATTTGAGACTTCTGCTCATCTGTCAAAATAGCCTGAAATGTTTCATCCGGGATACTCGCCTTTACTGCATTTATAAACGCTGGTGCAGAATAGAGCATCTTTTCAATTTTACTTAATGTGACCTTTGCACTTTTGAGCAAAGGTTTGGCAACTTCGGGTACAGAAGAAAAATATCCATTTACATCAGCACAATAGTCTGAAGCACCAATTATCTCAATATCATCTGGAGAAATATAAATTGTGTCATTCATATGCATACCTACCTTTTATACTGTATTCTATAATATAGCTTGTAAATTTTGCGAAATAGTATTTATCTGGATTATTTTGCTTTTCTAAAATAATTCTTTTTCCAATCAAATCAACTGATGCAACCTTGTATCCTGCTGCAAGTATCGTGTTTGGCATTGTATGGGTCGGTGATGGCTGCCATCAAGCGGAATACGTGTAAGCAGACTTGCCCCTTGTCAGTGTAAATTCAAGTTGAAAATCTGCATCCGAAACTGGAATATCATACCAGTTCTGAGACAACGGTTTTCTTGATGCAATATCCTCTCCACGGTCTTCCTGATTGCAATAATCAACAAAACGTGTCCAAAACTTCATCTGTTGTGTTCCAAGTTCAATATCTTGTCTCTGCTCTGCATCAGAAGATGTTTCTATGGTTGAATCCTCTTCAGCATTTTCCTGTTCTTCTGGCAGTGATTCTGGAATCTCTCTACCATCCATTGCAAAGTATACATAAATCAAATTATCCATCTGCTCTCCCGTAAAGCTGAATTTCCAACGATTCTCCATATTCTATTTGTGAAATATTTTTCTGTATCTTAAAGTATCTTAATGTATTATAATGACTGACTTCTTAATAAAAAAAGTACATATTATATCTTAATATATTTTATTGAATTTTAGTGTTAAGGGAATTTCAAGGGAAAACATATATGCTTAAACATTCCCCCATTTCTTAATAAATTATGGAAATTTGATATTATATAAGCAACTTCAACACTTCGTGTTTCAGAAGTACCCCCAGGGGTATTAATGAGCGAAGTGAATTTGCTATTAGTTTTCAATAAATAAAATAACAAAATATACTCTTGTTCTACACCTAATTAGCATAATGGGTATATGAATAATGGCAATCTCACTACTATTTTTACATCCACTATTTATTCCATTTTATACTGTCATTCAAATTAAATTTTCACTGTGAATTTTAATTTCTATATATATTTTTAGAATAATAACGGATTTCTATCATTTTTATTAATTATATTTTCAATTTCATTTTTTTTAGAAATATTTTTGTAATAGCTTGCTATATGATCCATATCACAATATACTGTAGCTTCGTTAATGTTAATGCCAGATAATTCTTCAATAATTTTTTTCTTACAATTAGAAGGAATAATAAAATGTGTAATGTTACAAGGCGGCTCCATAAACTCAATTTCAGGCATTTCTTTTTTATTATTATTTATACCAAAAAGAGCAAATAGTCCATTTTGATGAGTTATTCTATCAAAATCTTGTTTGGGTTTAACAAAAACAATTGTATTTTCCAAGTGTTCTGGATTAATAACTGGCTTAAAGAAAGGCTTTTCGTTTCTTATTAAATGAACAAGTTTTTTTATATCGATACGTTCATTAAATGATTTTATTAGTTGATCTTGCTCATCAGTATTAGACTTAAAATCATTAATTGAAAAAGAATTTTCCGCAAATGCCAAATTTGCTAAAACACTAACAGTATCGCTGTCATAATATTTAAAGTTGCTATTTGGTACATCAATTCTAATAGTATCTGAATGTTTTAACTCGTCACTACTACAAGCCATATATAGTGCTATCAAAGGATTTTCACTAAAATCAAGTAATCTTGTTGGAAACGCATGATGCTGCAAAACTGATAAAAAATCTAATGCTGATTTACAGTAAGTAAAAAATTTAGGATACGAAGCAATAATATTTCTAATATAATCACTCTCATTTTCTAAAATATGTTTATTTTGTTCTCTATAAATCCCTGGAACTAATTCATATTCCCAGTTTCCATGCCCCCTATAAAAGGTTTTGTAGCCATCTGACTTTTTAGAATATATTACTTTATCAATAAACTCAGACAAACTCGTAATGATCTTCACATTAACTGTACCAAAAGTATTATTAGTTTTAGTCGGATATATAACCATAATCCCATTTTCTTCATTTTCTTTTATGCTAACTCGTGTATGAGAATTAATAAAATCCTCTTCTTTATTTAGGTCATCCACTTTTCCAATAAAACTTTGTCTGTTGAAATAATTATTAATATCAACATCATTATTATTTACAACAACAATCTTGTTTTCAAATAATCTAGAAGAGCATTTATCTACTATCTCATGAATTTTTTTTAAATCCTCGTCATATTCTTTACCTTGCGTTTCATAAAACTCTTCTTCGCTTATGTTTTCATTTATCATATTACTGTCTTTATCACACATAATTAGTCTCCTTACAAATATTAATATTCATTTTTTATTTTTCATCATTGACATAATTATAGAAGCCACAATATATTGTTAAACTATGGATTTAATAGAACTATTCACAACTATAACCTCTAATAAGTGGTTATAGTTTGTAATTCAATAATTTTTTCTTGAATTTCTTGTGCTATCATATTAGCAAAAATAAAAATATTATACTCATCTTTATTCATACCAAGCACATTTTCTGCTACTTCAATTATCCTAGTTCTATCCTTCACACAATAATATGAAAATTGCCAATTAGCATTTGGCCATTTCTCTCTAATTTGTTTTAGGTATGGAATATCTACATCACCTAAAGACATACCAAATACCTTAATAGTATCTATATCCTTATCTATGTCTCTATAAAACCAATTGCAGGAAGTTAGGCATATATCAACATCTTTTCTTATTCTTTTTAAAAATTTTAATAAGCAATAAAATTCATCAATTCTATTTCTACTAGTTTGTGTGTAATCATATTCTTCTTCAAATCTATTAATATCTGTTTCAATTTCTTTAATTCTATAATCATTTCCATGACCAATAATCAACTCATCATCATCATTTCCCAAGCATTCACCATGTACATAATGTATTCTCTCATCCAAAATATTATAAATCTTTTGCAATGTGTGAGTATAATTAAAAACAAGAAAATAATCGTCACATCCAAACTCAATTATGTTTGTTGCTTCATTCATAGAGTTTACTATTAATTCATAATTTTCATCTTGATCTAATGTATCTTTAACCCAATGAACAAAAGATTTTTTTAGACTTTCAGCTATCATGTCTTCATTCATTTCTATATGTATAGGGTCATCATTCTCTAAATTTATGTCATCTTCATGTGTATCAACAATAAAGTCTTCATTTACTTCCCCCAAATGCTTTTCAAAGTCACGCCAGAAAATATCTTCTACTACATACTCATAATCATGTGCAATTGGTGGCCCTACCATTTTCCTAAATTTAAAATTATACATTTTTCCTATTTCTTCATAAAATTCCGAATCATTTTTAATTAAGTAACTTCCAAAAAAATAATAACTACTAGGTAACCCATGATACAAGTCAAACCCGTTTCCAATAATATTCAATTGCAATTTAAATCACCTCTAATTTTATCTTTCAGTATTTAACTTTTATTATTAAAGTTAAAATGTATTGCTATTATTTAATGTTAATCTCAACTTCCCATTTTAGACATAATACCCATCACACTTATCTACAAAAAAATAAGAGTAGTCACTCTCTTTTATTCATAGATAGCCTACTCTTATTGTACCACAATTTTACATATTACAATTAATTTTTCCTTTTATTTTCTCATTTTTTTCCTTTCCCAACCTTAATAATTAGCTTATTCCACTGATATCGAACTAAATCTTATAAAGCATCCACCTACACCCCTCCAAATCATATTTCAATTCAAACACCTTCTCAACCCCATCTATAACAGCACTACAAGTAAACACCAACATCTTATTGCCACACAATTTTTCTAAATCAGTGCTTATGATCTTTCCTATTTTTATTACCTGGCATTTATCTTCTTCTTCAATTCTAAATTTTATAGGACTTATCTTTCCATCTTTTTTAAAGTAAGCTATCATCTCAATTTTCT
>JAJXYA010000376.1 GCA_021780795.1 Bacillota bacterium
AAAACAGTAGAAGTAGATAACTGCACAATAAATAGTGTTAACAGAGTATCTTCTGTAAAATTAGATGCTGGTGGAAAAGGTATTAATGTTTCAAAAGTAGTAAAGAGCCTAAATGGAGAAAGTATTTCACTCGGGGCACTTGCTGGTAGAACCGGGGAGTTTATTAAAAACTATTTAGATTCTGAGGAAATCAAAAATGACTTCATTTTTGTGAACGGAGAAACTCGAACTAATATAAAGATTGTTGATAAAGTTAAAGGTACAAATACTGATATCAATGAGCCAGGCAATAGTATTTCAGAGGATGATGTTAAAAAGATCAAAGAAAATATATTTAATAATACTAAAAAGGATGACATATTAGTATTGTCAGGCAGTGTACCACAGGGAGTGGAAAAAAACATTTATGAATTATGGATAAAAGAGGCTAAGGAACTTGGAGTAAAAACCATCTTGGATGCAGATGGAGAACTATTAAAACAGGGCATTTTAGCAGGACCCTATTTAATTAAACCTAATATACATGAATTAGAAAAATTATTTGATGTAAAAATTGATGGAATTAATCAAGTAATAAGCCTCTGCAAAAGTATATTTGATTATGGTGTTAATTTTATAGCTGTATCACTGGGATCAGATGGCGCATTATTTATGAATAGGGAAAAAACAATATATGCTCACGGTATAAAGGTTAAAGTTAAGAGCACAGTTGGGGCAGGAGATTCAATGGTTGCAGCCCTAGCTTTCGCTCTAGATAAAGGATATTCTTTTGAAAGATCCGTTACCCTTTCAGTTGCTGCAGCAACAGCTGGAGTTATGACCGAAGGTACTACTGCAGGAGAACTTTGCGATATATTAAATATTGAAAAACAAGTAGTATGTGAATATTTATAGAATTCACAAATATAATATAAATGTTGAAAGGTGGAATTATTGTGAAAACTAAAGCAGTAAGATTATATGATAAAAACTTATTAAAAATGGAGGAATTTGAACTTCCTGAAATAAAAGAGGATGAAATACTTGTTAAGGTTATATCAGATAGTATTTGTATGTCTACTTACAAGGCAGCAAGTCTAGGTAAAGAGCATAAGAGAGTTCCGAATGACATTGACGTTAATCCAATTATTGTTGGCCATGAGTTTGCAGGTGAAATCGTACAAGTGGGATCTAAGTGGAGCAGCGAGTTTAAAGAAGGTAAGAAATTTGCAATACAGCCTGCTTTAAATTATAAAGGAAGTATGGCATCACCAGGTTACTCCTACAAATACTTTGGAGGAGCTGCAACATACACAATAATTCCTCAAGAAGTAATGGAACTAGGATGTCTTCTTAATTATACTGGAGAATCCTTTTATGAGGCATCACTAGCTGAACCAATGTCTTGTATAATTGGCGCTTTCCATGCTTCTTACCATACAATAGTAGGTAAATATGAGCATAAGATGGGAATAGTTGAAGGCGGTAAAATGGCTTTACTTGCTGGAGCAGGTCCTATGGGTCTAGGAGCAATTGATTATGCACTTCACTGTGACAGAAGACCAGGAATGCTTGTTGTAACTGATGTAGATGATAAGAAGTTAGAACGTGCTGAAGCAATATTTACAAAAGAAGAAGCAAAAAAATGCGGAGTTGAGCTTATTTTTGTAAATACAAAAAACTTAGAAAATGTATCTGAATATTTAAGAGCTTTAACTAATGGTACTGGCTTTGATGATGTGTTTGTTTATGCTCCAGTAAAACCTGTAGTAGAACAGGGTGATCGTATACTTGGAAGAGATGGTTGTTTGAATTTCTTTGCTGGCCCTGTAGATAATAAATTTTCTGCAGAATTTAACTTCTACGATGTACACTATGCTTCTACTCACATAGTAGGAACAAGTGGTGGAAATACTGATGATATGATCGAATCATTACAGATGTCTGCAAAGAAAATAATAAATCCAGCAGTTATGGTTACTCATATAGGAGGCCTTGATAGCGTTGCTGATGCAACTTTAAATCTACCTAAAATACCTGGGGGCAAAAAATTAACTTATACAAATATTGAAATGGAATTAACAGCTATTGAAGATTTTGAGGAAAAAGGAAAAACTAATTCTTTATTTGCAAAGCTTGCTGAAATAGTAAATAGTAATAATGGATTATGGTGCACTGAAGCTGAAAAATTCTTATTAGAAAATTTCAAATAATAATAATAGAGGGGCGTTAATTATGATAGAAAAAAATTTAACAATAGTAAATGAAACAGGAATACATGCAAGGCCGGCTTCTCAATTTGTTGCCTTACTCAATAAATTTAAAAGTAACATTCAAATCGTTAAAGGAACTAGAACAGCTAATGCTAAAAGTATAATAAATATTTTGTCATTGGCATTAACTAAGGGCACTGAAATAGTTGTTAAAGTTGATGGAGCGGATGAGCAAGAGGCTATGAATAGTATTGAAAATTTCATAGCAACCTTGAAAGAATAAAATGAGTTTTTTTTCTGGAGGTGGCATTATGAAAAAAGGAATTGCAGCATCAAAGGGATATGCTATAGGGCATGTTGTGGTGAAGGCTCATATAGAAGCATTTATAACAGAAAGACTTATAGAAGATATACAAGCAGAAAAAGAAAGATTTTATAAAGCTGTTGAAGAATCTAAAATTCAAATAACGGCAATTAAAGTTAAGACTGCAAAGGAACTGGGCGAGGATAAGGCGGAAGTATTCGCTAGTCACATTATGATTTTAGAAGACCCAGAATTAATAAGTGCTGTAGAGAATTCAATCCAGAGTAATAAAATTAATTGTGAAAAAGCTCTAGATGATGTAATTCAAAGCTATATTGCTATCTTTGAAAGTATGGATAATGAATATATGAGAGAAAGAGCCGCAGATATTAAGGACGTAGCAGGTAGGCTACATTCAAATTTATTAGGCAAGCAATGCTCTGATGTAGAAAGCCTTGAGGAGAATACCATAATAGTAGCACATGACCTGACTCCTTCGGATACAGCTCAGCTTGATAGGAGTAAGGTAATAGCCTTCTTAACAGATATCGGTGGCAAAACTTCACATAGTGCAATTATGGCAAGAACTTTAGAAATACCAGCTGTAGTGGGGTTAAATAATATAACTGCAGTTGTAAAAGAAGGAGATCTATTAATTGTAGATGGAACTGAGGGTATAGTTATTATAAACCCTAGTGATGAAGAAATAAAAAAATATGAAGAAATAAAAGAAGAATTTGAAAAAGAAAGAGAAGCTCTAAAAACACTTAAAAATGTGAAGGTTGTTACAAAGGAAGGAAAGTCCATTGAAATAGCCGGAAATATTGGTTCACCAGAGGATGTTAATAAAGTAATAGAGAATGGTGGAGATGGGGTAGGCCTATTTAGGACTGAATTCCTATACATGGATAGAGATGATATGCCTTCAGAAGAAGAGCAATACGAATCCTATAAATATGTCCTAGAAAAGATGCAAAACAAACCTGTAGTAATAAGAACTTTGGATATTGGTGGAGATAAGAAATTATCCTACCTAGAAATGCCTGAGGAAATGAATCCTTTCCTTGGCTATAGAGCTATCAGACTTTGCCTAGATAGAAAAGATATATTTAAACCTCAACTAAGGGCATTATTAAGAGCTTCTGTTTATGGCAATTTAAAAATAATGTTCCCTATGATTTCGAGCTTAAAAGAAATAGAGGAAGCTAAAAGTATACTTAATGAATGTGCAGACGAGCTTGCAGGAGAAGGATACTCAGTAAAGAGTGGAATAGAAGTTGGTATAATGATAGAAATACCTGCAGCAGCTGTAATAGCTGATGAGCTTGCAAAGCATGTGGATTTCTTATCTATAGGTACAAATGACTTGATTCAATATACTTTAGCGGCGGATAGAATGAATGAAAAGGTGTCATATCTTTATGATCCAGGTCATCCAGCAGTGTTAAAGCTAATAAAAATGACAATAGATGGAGCACATAAGGCAGGAAAGTGGTGTGGTATGTGTGGGGAAATGGCAGGAGATGAAACATATATTCCAGTTCTTTTAGAATATGGGTTAGATGAATTTTCTATGAGTGCATCTTCTATATTAAATGCTAAGAAGACGATAATTAATATTTAGGAGCATTTCTGCATAGAAGGTAATGATGGAACAAGGGTATTTGAGTATTGGATTTTTAATTACAATTATCATAAAAATATAATAATTATAATTAAAAAAATGTAAAAAAATTTAAACGCAGAACACAAATAGACGCTATAATGACTTTATGTATTCTGCGTTTTTAATAAATAACTTTTATTAACTTTTTTAAAAACCAGTGCATATAATATTAAGAACAAATTGTTAAAAATTTCAAGTAAAGAACAAAAGTATTGACATTGCACTAGGTTAAAAATATAATAAATTGAACAAAAGATTATATATATTATGATGGAGGTGGTGTGAAATAGATAAATTACAGATGTTAAATTAAAAAAATAAAAGCGCCAGAACTTAAGTTATTTAAGCATGTAAGCAAGAGTAGTATTGACTAGTATTGCTGTTTAATAGTTAAAGATAACTTGAGTTGACGAGGATGGGGAGTATCGAAATCTTCGGCGGATGCCCCACGGTAGCGCACTACCGTTAACGGTTGATAAAAGCAAAAAGTGATTTTTGTAACAAAATCAACCTGGTGTTAAAACCTTTATAAATATGACATCACCATTAGGTGATAACTAATTAGTATATTTCCATCAATTATTATGATGGTATTTTACGAGCTCTTAAATATATAAAGTTATTATATGTAGGGCAAATGTAAATACTATCTTTAAAATAATTGTCAAAAGCATTGATGGGAAGTATGCTTATTAGCTTGTGCAAAATTTTAAATTTGAAAGGAAGATGTATATGTGCGGAATAGTTGGATATTTAGGAAAGAAAGAGGCTTCACCAATTTTGGTAGCAGGCCTTAGTAAATTAGAATATAGAGGATATGATTCAGCAGGAATCGCAGTTATAGATGATGGCACTTTAAGAGTAGCTAAATGTAAAGGAAGACTTGCAAATTTAGAAGCTCAATTAGTAGAAGAGCCAATTAAAGGAAATGTGGGTATTGGACACACAAGATGGGCAACTCACGGAAAACCATCGGATGAAAATTCTCATCCACATACTAATGAAAAAGGGACTATTAGCGTAGTTCACAATGGAATTATAGAAAATTATATTCACCTCAGAGAATGGTTAATGTCAAAGGGATATAAATTCACATCAGAAACAGATACAGAAGTAATACCACACCTTGTAGACTACTACTATAATGGTAGCATAGTTGAAGCGGTAATGAAGACTGTTGCTAAATTAGATGGAAGCTATGCAATAGCGGTTGTATCAAGCTGTGAACCAGATAAATTAATAGCAGTAAGAAAAGATAGTCCATTAATAGTGGGACTAGGAAAAGATGAATATTTTGTTGCTTCAGATATACCAGCAGTATTAAATCATACAAGAGAGGTATATTTATTAGAAGATAAAGAGTTTGTTGTAATTTCTACTGAAGGAATAATGCTTCTTGATACAGAAGGCGAGCTTATAAATAAAGAAGTTTTCCATGTAACTTGGGATGCAGAGGCAGCTGAAAAAGGTGGATTTGAACACTTTATGATAAAAGAAATCCATGAGCAACCAAAAGCAATTAGAGACACAATGACTTCAAGAATAGTTGCAGGCAAGCCAATCACACTAGATGATATTAAGATAACAAAAGAACAAATTAAAAATTTAAATAAGATATATATAGTAGCTTGTGGAACTGCATACCATGCAGGAGTTGTAGGTAAATACGTTATTGAAAAACTTGCAAGAATTCCAGTAGAACTAGATATAGCTTCTGAGTTTAAATATAGAGATCCAATAATGGATGAAAACACACTAATGATAGTTATTAGCCAATCAGGAGAAACTGCAGACACTATGTCAGCTTTAAGACTTGCAAAAGCTAGAGGTGCAAGAGTTATAGCGGTAACAAATGTGGTAGGTAGTGCAGCTTCAAGAGAAGCAGATGATGTGTTATATACTTGGGCAGGACCAGAAATAGCAGTTGCATCAACTAAAGCTTATGTAACTCAGCTTATAGCTATGTATATAATAGCATTATTCTTTGCTCAAAATAAAGAAACATTAAGTGTAGAACAAATAGAAGAAATTAAAGTAGCTATGTTAGAACTTCCAGAAAAAGCAGAGCAAGTGCTAACAAATAAAGAAGTTGTACAAAAATTCACAGCAAAAACTTATATGCACAAAGATATGTTCTTCCTAGGACGTGGGCTTGACTATGCAGTTGCAATGGAAGGTTCATTAAAGCTTAAGGAAATATCTTATATTCATTCAGAAGCCTATGCTGCTGGAGAATTAAAGCATGGTACTATAGCACTTATGGAAGAAGGAACTATAGTTATAGCTTTAGCAACTCAAGAAGAACTATTTGACAAGATGGTAAGTAATATAAGAGAAGTAACTACTAGGGGAGCAAAAGTATTTGCTTTCACACCAGAAGGTCACACTGAAATTGAGAAAACAGTTAGTTCCGTAACTTATATACCAAAAGTAATTGATATATTAGCTCCAGTAATTTCAGTAATTCCACTACAATTATTGGCTTACTACATGTCAATACAAAAAGGTTGCGACGTGGATAAACCAAGAAATCTTGCAAAATCAGTAACTGTTGAATAGGTGCCACCCAAGTGGCAAGTGGCAAATTAGACAAGTCACTTTAAAAGTCAGAGATTTTTAAGAAAATAATATAAAATATATGCTAAACAATTGCCGCACTTTTTATACTATATTTAGTAAAGAGAGTGCGGTTTATTATTTAAAAGAGGCAAAAGAGGTGCCACCCACGTGACAAGTGGCAAGTTGGACAAACTATATCGGAGTAGAGGAGAAAAAGAATGAATATAGATTCGATTATTTTTGATTTAGATGGAACACTTTGGGATTCAACTGAGGCAGTGGCAAAGGCTTGGAGTATGGTATGTGAAAATAATAAAGCAATTAAGAGCACTATTACAAAGGAAATGCTGGAAAGCGTTATGGGATTACAAATTTATCAGATAGGTGCTAAATTATTTCCTTATTTGGACGAAGCGAAGCAAACAAAGATTTTAGACCTTTGTTGTGAAGAAGAAAGAAAGCTACTTTTAAAAGAAGGTGGTCTACTTTATAAAGAACTAGAAAGTATTTTGCAAAAACTATCTAAAAACTACTCCTTATTCATAGTAAGTAATTGCCAATGTGGATATATAGAAACCTTCTTTGAATATCATAGGTTAGGTAAATATTTTAAAGATATTGAGTGCGCAGGTAATACAAGCTTAGTAAAAGGTGAAAATATTAAGATTATTATGGAGAGAAATCACCTTGAACATCCTGTATATGTAGGGGATACTCAAGGGGATTGTGATGCTGCAAGATTAGCTAATATACCTTTTGTATTTGCTAGCTATGGCTTTGGCAAAGTAGATGGATATGATTATGTAATTGAAGAAATATCGGATTTAGTAGATCTGTTTTAAAATAAGCAAAATAAGTGCCATCCACATGGCAAGTGGCAAGTTAAAAACAGTATGATAAAAGTCAGAAATTTTTAATCAGAAAATGATTAGATTTTTTCGGCTTTTTTATTTTATGTAATAAATACATCAGTAACTCGTTGTAATATGCTTTTAAAAAGTTAATATGGAATTATGACTTTAGTTGATGATTGAAGTTATTTTGTAATATAATGTAATGGGAAGATATTATTAGAAAAATTACTTGTGTGCTTTTATTTCACAAGAAAGGTGGATTTATATGAAATTGAAATATACAAAGTTTCAAAAGATTATAGAAATGATTACAATTATTCTGTTATTTTTAGTATGTGCATATTTAATTGTGTCGTGGGATACGTTACCAAGTAAAATTCCAGGACATTATAATGCAGCAGGAATTGTTGATCGCTGGGGAAATAAAAATGAAATATTGATGATTCCGATTATTAGTTTTGTACTTTATGGGTTACTAACAATTGTGTCTTTTTTTCCTACAACTTGGAATGTACCTGTAAAAATTACTGAAGAAAATAGACAATTTGTGTACCTTAATTTAAAAACCATGCTGCTTCTAATTAAAATGTATATAATTATTCTTTTTGCCTACATTATGTATTCAAAT
>JAJXYA010000270.1 GCA_021780795.1 Bacillota bacterium
AGTATCAATTCTTGGCCATAGTCAAATTGATAGTACCATTTTAAATAAATTAAAAGATTTAAACATTAAATATATTTCAACTAGAACTGTTGGATATAACCATATTGATTTAGAATATGCAAATAAGATAGGTATAAAGGTAAGTAATTCAAATTATCCTCCAAGTGGGGTTGCAGAATATACGGTAATGCTAATGCTTATGTCATCAAGAAATTATAAGCAAGCAATGTTTAGAGGTAATGTGAATGATTATTCTTTAGCAGGCTTGAGAGGAAAAGAAATTAAAGATCTTACTATAGGTGTTATTGGAAGCGGTAAAATAGGATGTGCAGTAATAGATATTTTGCAAGGCTTTGGATGCAAAATAATAGTGTATGATAAGTTTATTAAAGAGGAAATAAAATTAAAAGCAGAGTATGTTGATTTAGAAACTTTATATAAGGACAGTGATGTTATAACACTGCATACGCCACTTCTTAAGGAAACTTATCATATGATAAATAAGGAAACTATAAATAAAATGAAAGATGGTGTAATTTTAATTAACTGTGCTAGAGGTGAACTTATGGATATAGAGGCAGTTATAGAAGGGATTGAAGAAAAGAAAATCGGTGCATTAGGGCTTGACGTTATAGAAAATGAAGAAGGAATATATCATAAGGATAGGCGTACAGATATACTTATAAACAGACAAATGGCTTATATAAGACAATTTCCAAACGTTACTATGACCCAGCACATAGCATTTTATACGGATACTGCAGTAAAGAGTATGGTAACTTGCAGTGTAAAAAGTTTAGTTGATTTTATTAATACTGGGAAAAGCGAACTTGAAATTACCAATAACTAGATATGTGTATAGTGGGGCTGTCGCAATAGAAATAATGTGCGACAGCCACACTATACATTAAAGCCTAAAGAATAATTTACATTGATTTTTTATTTTATACTTCCAGCTGTTACAGATTTAATAATATGCTTTTGGGCAAAGAAATAAAATACGATAACTGGTAATATTACGAGAACAAGTCCCGCCAAAGCTAAATTCCACTGCTTTGTATATTCACCAAAGAAAAAGAATGTTTTTAAAGGTATGGTTAAAGTAGTTGGTTTATTAATAACTAATGAAGGAAGCAAATAGTCGTTCCATATCCAAACGGTATTTAAAATAGCTACAGTTATGGACATAGGCTTAAGCAAAGGAAAAATTATATGCCAAAATATTTGAAGTTTACTGCAGCCATCAATAATTGCAGCTTCATCTAGCTCTTTTGGAATACTTTTCATAAAGCCATGATATAAAAATATAGATAAAGATGCACCAAAACCAAGATAAATAAATATTATTCCACCTATACTTAATAGATGAAGCTGCCCCATAAGTCTTATTAAAGGAAGCATTACTGCTTGAAAAGGAATTATCATTGACACTAAAAAAAGCATAAAAATGATATTGCTTATTTTTGTTTTGGTTCTTTCTAGCATCCAAGCAGCCATGGAAGAAAAAATTATTATTAACAAAACGCTTGAAATTGTTATAAATAGAGAATGCAAAAGAGAATTAAAAAAATCCAATTCCTTTAATGCCCCAGTATAATTGTCTAGTATCCAGGCTTTGGGGAAAGATAAAGTACTTTCAAATAGTTCTTTTTTTGTTTTAAAGGAGTTGATAAGTATTATATAAAAAGGACATAAAAAAAGTGTTGCTAGTAGTATGCCAATGATAAATTCAAAGCCTTTTTTAAAAATTTTATTCATCAAACTTCCACCTCGCCTTTCTTTAAGAAATAAACTTGAAGTAGTGATACAGAACCTACAATTAAAAGAAAAATAACAGCTTTAGCTTGAGCTACACCCATAAGATTAAATTGAAAGGCTGTATTATAAATGTTCATTGCTAGCATTTCTGTGGAATTTCCTGGGCCGCCAGCAGTTAATGATAAGTTTTGATCATAGAGCTTAAAGGAATTGGACAAGGTTAAAAATATGCTTACTGTAAAGGCAGGTCTTACAAGAGGTATAGTTATATGTCGAATTTTTTGTATAACATTAGCACCGTCTATTTCAGCAGCTTCAATTAATTCCGCTGGAATATTTTCAAGTGAAGCAATGTATATTACCATTAAATAACCTGCCATTTGCCAGGACATTAATATGACAAGACCATAAAGACCGGTTTTATCATCAGATAACCAGCCAAGCAGCCATCGCTGGTGGGTAATGCCTCCAATTGCTGAAAATACTTCTGTAAATATAAATTGCCAAATAAAGCCAAGTATAAGTCCTCCAATCAAGTTTGGCATGAAAAATATGGTTCGAAGAAGATTGCTAATTTTTGATTTTCTTGTTACTAATAAGGCTAATGAAAAGCCTAATACATTCAAAATTATTAAGGACAATACTGTAAATTTAAATGTAAACCAAAAGGAATGTGAAAAAGTTGAATCGGTAAAGGCAGAAAAATAATTTTTTAAACCTGTCCACTTAACCTTAGAAGAAATACCGTTCCAGTCTGTAAAGGAATAGTATATTCCAGCAAGAAGTGGAACAAGCTGAATTAATGTATAGGAGAAGAGTATAGGACCTACAAAAGCCCAAAATGAAAGCTTAATTTTTTTCATGTAAATCTACCTCCTTTTGTTGGTTTTATTATGTAAAATAAATTTTAGAAAGATAGAAATAGTTATTATAAAAAAATGTAAAGCAAATCTCTATTTTTTTAATTGACAATGAAGGTAGCTCTTCTGAATAAAGTAGGAGAAACCCCCTTCATTGCCAACAGCTTATTTAAACGAGTATCTATTTCCTTGAATCAGCCCAATTATCTTTTGCGTTTTGAACTAACTTGTCCCAAGTTAAATCTCCAGAAATATACTTTTGTATATCCGCACCTAATTTATCCTGTCCCCAACCAGTAGGATAGCCCATAAATACCCATGGTATTGTTTTGTTATCATTAGAGTATTTTAAGATATCCTTTGATAATGGGTCGCTTGGTTGTAAATCTTCTGAATCATAACCTTTTAAAGCAGGAACGAAGCCGAAGTCTTTAATTATTAATTTTTTGCCTTTATCTGAAGTGTATAACCAATTTAAGAAATCCTCAGCTGCCTTTTTTGTAGCAGTATCTTTACTGCTGTTAACAGCCCAATACATTGGTATGCCAACAGGTATTGAACCTTCTGGAGTGCCATCTATAGGCATAGGAAGTAGTCCCATATTTGACCATATATTTGTATCGATACCTTTAACTGTTCCAGCAATCCAATTTCCTTGCTGAATAATAGCCACTTTTCCTAAGGAGAATAGTTTTTCAACTGAAGTAGAATAGTCAACGCTATCTATAGATTTATTAGTACCATCAGGCTTATAACCATAATTTATTTGTAAGTCTAACAATTTTTTTATTCCATCATTATATTTAAAATCAATAGTTTTAGCATTAAAGGCTTCTACTGCATCCTTAAATTCATTTGCAAATGCAACATTAGATAAATGAAGACCAGTAACCCAATTTTCTTTTCCTGGCAAAGCAAAAACAGCATCTATTCCTAAGGAACTCTTTTTTGAATCTAAGGTTTTTACTGCATTTTGTAAATCGGAGAAAGTTTTTATAGAATCAGGACTAATTCCAGCTTTTTGAAATATGAGTTTATTATATACAAAACCATACCCTTCAAGGTCAAAGGGCATACCATAAAGCTTTGTTCCAGATTTAACGGCTTCTAGTGTGGCGCTATAAGCTGAAGAAACCCAAGGTTGATCAGATAAGTCTTGTAGTTTATTGCTCCAATCTTTAACATCTTGAGGACCTCCGATGTTATAAATAGCTGGTTCTTGTCCAGAAGCAAACTTTGCCTTTAAAGCTGCACCATAGTCTTGTCCACCACCAACAGTTTGAACATTGATTGTAACGTTTTTATGTTCTGCTTCATATTCCTTAACAGCTTTATTTAAAGCATCCTTGACTTCAACCTTAAATTGAAAAATATCAACGGTAACAGGACTATCAGCAGCAGAAGCGTTTGTATTTCCACCACAACCAGTGAACATGCTAGCACTCAAAGTTAAAAGACAAGTTAAAGCTGTAAGTTTTTTAATAGCATTCATATGATTACCCCCTAAATAATTAATAATAGTGCAATCGGTTACATAAATTAATTATATATCCATAAATTGGAAGTGTCAACGAAATTTGAATAAATATTAAAAATGTTATAAAATAACAAATTAATCATTGACTGTAAATAAAACATATTGTATATTAAGTTTAATGTAATCGGTTATATAAATAACAATTGATATGTTAAATATAATAAAACATATTAAAAGGAGTTTTTAGTATGGTTAATTATTCAATTAAACACTATAAAAAAGTGCAAGAAATTGTGTTAGAAAATGGGTTAGTGAAATTGATTATTGTACCAGAACAAGGTGGAAGGATTGTGGAATATTCTATTGAAAACGTAAATATATTGTTTCGCAATGAGCAGTACAAAAATACTATAGGAGATATAAATAAAAAAAGAAAAGCTGAAAATTGGATTAATTTTGGTGGATATAAAGGATGGGAAGCACCTCAAATAAATTGGGGATGGCCACCTGTTTTTGAACTTGATTTAGGAAATTATGACTATGAGTTAAGAAAAGGATCAAATGAAATTCAAGTTACTTTAACTAGTGAAATATCAAAAATGGATAAACTGCAGTTTGTAAGAACTATAATTATGCACGATAGTAGCAATGCTATTAAAATAAATGAGAAGATTATTAATCACAGCAATAATTTTAAAAACTTGGCTGTGTGGGGAAACACTCAGGTAGCTACTCCTGGGTTTTGTGAAATACAATTGAATTCTGATCTTTTTTTTGGTGGGATAACATTTTATCAAAATTTTAAAATTCCTTCTTCAAAAGCATATGAATTAAAAGATAGGGGAAAGAAAGTTTTAAAAATAATTTGTGACAATTGTGAGAAATTTAAAGTAGGGGTTGTAACAGATAATGAGAAGTTAAAATATTATTTACCGCTTAACAAGGATAAAATAGTTATATTTACAATTAAATTTAATTATCAAGGTAAAGTAGTATATCCTCATGGCAGCAATGTTGAAGTATTTGTTGACGATATACTTAGTTATGCAGAACTTGAAGTACTAGGTAAACTAGCTAATGTTTCTCCCAAAGGAAGTATTAGTATGGATATGGAATGGGATTTGGAAATGATTAAAAATACAAATGAACGGTAAAATATAAAAATAATTAAAAATTTACGTGTATTATGTTGACAACCTTTTCATAATGAAATATAATTTACCCAATAGTGCAATCGCTTGCACTAAAAGAATTGTATAATTTATTGGAAGTTTATCCGATAATCAAAAACACAAAATAATGAATAAAAAATAGAAAAATTATGTATTGCAGAAATGGGGTTGATTAGACATGAGAAAAATTAAAGCGTGTATTTTTGATTTAGATGGTGTGATTGTGGATACTGCTAAATACCACTATTTAGCATGGAAGAGGCTAGCACAGGAGCTTGGATTTGATTTTACGGAAGAACAAAATGAAGCATTAAAAGGTGTTAGCAGAACTAAATCTCTTGAAATTTTATTGCAAATTGGTGGAATTAATATTTGTGATGAAGAAAAAGAAAAGTTAGCAGAAAAGAAAAATAATTGGTATGTAGAATATATTAAAAACATGGTTCCTAGCGAAATATTAAAAGGGGCAAAAGAGTTTCTATATGAATTAAGAAAAAATAATATAAAAATTGCACTAGGCTCTGCCAGCAAAAATTCAATGCTAATACTAAATAAGTTAGAATTAGTAGACTGTTTTGATGCTATTATAGATGGAAATAAAGTTAAAAATGCTAAACCAGATCCAGAGGTATTTTTACTTGGTGCAAAACAATTAGGTATTCCCAATAATGAATGTGTAGTTTTTGAAGATTCAAAAGCTGGAATTGAAGCAGCTCTATGTGGAGGAATGCTTGCTGTTGGAATTGGTGATAAAAGAGTATTGGATAAAGCTAATTTGGTGATTTCTTCTTTAAGTGAGATGTCAATGGATAAATTACAATTATTAAAATAGGAGGCTAAAAATGAAAAAATATTTAGTGGAAGATGAATGGAATATTATTGAAAGAGGTTATAATGAAGATAACAATGAAATTTCTGAAAGTATATTTAGTTTAGGAAATGGATACATGGGTCAAAGAGCAAACTTTGAAGAAAAGTTTAGTGGCAAATCGCTTCAAGGAAGCTATATGGCAGGTATATATTATCCAGACAAGACTAGAGTTGGCTGGTGGAAAAATGGATATCCTGAATATTTTGCAAAAGTACTAAATTCTACAAATTGGATTGGAATAAATATAATAGTTAACGGAGAACAATTAGATTTAGCTAAATCACAGGTTAGAGATTTTGTAAGAGTTTTAAATATGAAAGAAGGATACCTTTATAGAAGCTTTAAAGCAAAACTTCAAAATGGAAACGAAATAAAAGTTGAAGCAAAAAGATTTCTTAGTATAGCTTTTAAAGAAATTGGAGCTATAAAATATAGTGTCAAAGCATTAAATTTTAGTGGTACAATTACTGTACAACCTTATTTAGATGGTGACATAAAAAATAAAGATTCAAATTATGAGGAAAAGTTTTGGAGCGAAGTTTCTAAAGCTGCATCAAATGATGAGGCATATTTAACTATTAAAACTAAGAAGCTAGATTTTTATTTATGCACAACTATGAAATATGACATAGCAATAAATAATGTAAAGCAAAGCTTTAATGCAGAAATAATTGAAAAAGAAAAATATGTTCAAAATAACGTTAGTGTAACTATTAAGGAAAATGAAGAAATAGTAATTTATAAATATGTTTCCAGTGTTACTTCAAGAGATTATGAAATAGAGGAATTAAATGTAGTAGGTAAAAGGCTTTTGAGTTTAGCCTATGAGAAAGGTTTTGAAAAATTACTGGAAGAACAAGCAGAAGCTTGGAATGAAAAATGGAAAGAAAGCGATATCATAATTGAAGGTGATGTAGCAGCACAGCAAGCAATTAGATTTAATATTTTTCAATTAAATCAGACGTATACAGGTGAAGATGATAGACTTAATATAGGACCGAAGGGTTTTACAGGTGAAAAGTATGGCGGAAGCACTTATTGGGATACAGAAGCATATTGTGTGCCATTTTATCTAGCTACAGCGGATGAAAAAATTGCAAGAAATTTATTGATTTATAGATATAATCAATTAGAAAAAGCTAAAGAAAATGCAAAAAAATTAGGCTTTAAAAAAGGTGCTTTATATCCAATGGTTACAATGAATGGTGAAGAGTGTCATAATGAATGGGAAATTACCTTTGAAGAAATTCATAGAAATGGTGCAATAGCTTATGCTATTTATAATTATGTAAATTATACTGGTGATAAAGCATACTTTGGTGAATATGGATTAGAGGTTTTGGTAGAAATATCAAGATTTTGGGAAGAAAGAATTAATTTTTCTAGCGAAAAAGGGAAATATGTTATGCTAGGTGTAACAGGTCCAAATGAATATGAAAATAATGTTAATAATAACTGGTATACAAATACTATGGCTGTTTGGACAATGGATTACACAATTGAAGTAATACAATATTTAAAAAATAATGAACCTTTAAGGTACAAGGAATTAGAAATAAAATTAGGATTACAAGGCTTAGAAATAGAAAAGTGGAAAGATATAATTAAAAACATGTATTTCCCTACAGAAGAAAAACTAGGTGTATTTTTGCAGCAAGATGGATATATGGATAAAGAACAAATATTAGTAAAAGATTTGGATAAATCCAATTTGCCTTTAAATCAAAATTGGTCTTGGGATAGAATATTAAGATCTTGTTTTATAAAACAAGCAGATGTGTTGCAAGGATTATATTTTCTTCAAGACAGGTATGATCTAGATACAATTAAGAGAAATTTTGAATTTTATGAGCCAAGAACTGTGCATGAATCCTCTTTGTCTCCTTGTATTCATTCAATACTTGCTGCTAAGCTTGGAATGAAAGATAAGGCATATGAAATGTATCTTAGAACAGCAAGATTGGATTTAGATAGTTACAATAACGATACAGAAGATGGATGTCATATTACAAGTATGGCAGGAACTTGGATGTCTATTATTGAAGGCTTTGCT
>JAJXYA010000241.1 GCA_021780795.1 Bacillota bacterium
CAAAAATTTTACTTAGTTCATATGTATCCATAGGCTTATAAGCTTGTTCTTTCATAAAGGATACTATTATACCTTTTAAATTCATTTTACCAAACTCCCTTCAAATATAATCTTGACATATAGAAATTATTTTATTCTAAAAACAACAAAGGATATAACTCTTTCCTAGAATTATATCCTTTACTTATATACTATTGAAACATCGTCATATTTTGCATTATTACAACTACTGCGAATACTACTGAAAAAAATATAGTTGTTCTAGCTAATTTTGTTTCACGTGTTTTTCCTTTATTCTTTGAAAAAAATGTATCACCAGTGCCAGATATTAAGTTTTGGAAACCGTCCATTTTGCTTGGTTGCATTAATATTGAAACCATAACACCAATGGCAGAAATAATTTGAATTACTACTAAGACTCTATGCACAGAGTGCACCTCCTTAAAGCTTTTATATTAACAATTTATTTTTCCTTTACATACTTAATTATTCTAACACACATACAATTTTTTTACAAGAAAAACAGCATTATTGTAAACTTAAATCATGACATAAAATTCAAAATAGTTTTATTTTTTTAAATTGTAGAAAGCTTTTAACCCTCTGTATTCACCGATTTCTCCAAGCTCTTCTTCAATTCTTAATAATTGATTGTATTTAGCAACTCTTTCAGATCTTGCTGGTGCTCCAGTCTTAATTTGACCTGCATTAACTGCTACAACTAAATCTGCAATTGTTGTATCTTCTGTTTCACCTGATCTATGAGAAACAACTGCTGTATAGCCTGCTCTTTCGGCCATTTCTATTGTATTTAAAGTTTCTGTTAAAGTTCCAATTTGATTTAGTTTAACTAAAACGGAGTTTGCAACTTCTCTTTCGATTCCCATTTTTAGTCTTGAAGTATTAGTTACAAATAAATCGTCTCCTACAAGTTGAATTCTTTTGCCTAGCCTTTCAGTAATAAGCTTCCAACCTTCCCAATCTTCTTCTGCCATTCCATCTTCTATTGAGATTATAGGATATTTATTAACCAAGTTTTCATAGTAATCAACCATTTCCTTTGGAGAAAGTACTTTTCCCTCTCCTTTAAGGTTGTATTTGCCACCTTCAAAAAATTCTGAGGATGCTGGGTCTAAAGCTATATATATATCTTCACCTGGTTTATAACCAGCAGCATTTATTGCTTCTATTATAACCTGAATTGCTTCCTCATTACTGTTTAAATTTGGAGCAAAGCCACCTTCGTCACCTACAGCAGTTTCAAGACCTTTTCCTTTTAAGTTAGCCTTTAGAGCATGGTACACTTCTGCACACATCCTAAGTGCACTGCTAAAGCTTCTTGCGCCTACAGGCATTACCATGAATTCTTGCAAATCTACATTGTTATCTGCATGTTTTCCGCCATTTATAATGTTCATCATAGGAACAGGTAAAACTTTTGCATTTACACCACCTATGTATGAGTATAAACTTATTCCTAAGTAATTTGCTGCTGCCTTTGCTACAGCTAGTGATACTCCAAGCATGGCATTAGCTCCAAGCTTTTCTTTATTATCTGTTCCATCAAGTCCTAACATTGTATTATCGATTAATACTTGATCAAATGCGCTCATTCCTATAAGCTCTGGAGCAATTATAGAATTAACGTTATCGACAGCTTTTAATACGCCTTTGCCGTTATATGCTTTACTATCTTCATCTCTAAGTTCAACCGCTTCAAAAATCCCTGTTGATGCTCCTGAAGGTACTGCGGCTCTTCCTACTGTTCCATCTTCTAGTGTAACCTCTACCTCAACTGTTGGTGTGCATCTTGAATCTAAAATCTGTCTTGCAAATACATCAATAATTTCTACTTCATACCTCATTATTTTTTCCCTGGTTTCTAAAATCGTGACAAATCGATTTTTCACATTATAAATGTGGTGGTGTAACAGGATTCAACCACTTGGGTTAATACTTTTGTATTAAAACTCCATTAACTTTCGTTAGCCTTGAATACCTATGGTATTCAAGTACAACAGAGTTAAAGCTGTTAGCAATCCCTATAAAAAGTAATTCTATATATGCCCGACTTTCACTACGTGTCTTTGCGACATATTTACTTTTCACATATAGTATTATCCTTTATCCTGCATTTTATTCACAAGTTACCACAAAAACCAGATTTACCTCCCTTCAATTTGTTTATTTTTATTCAATTTTGTCATTTTAAAATAATAAAAGTGTATAGAAAAAAATATCTTTACTATACACTCTATTATAAATTACCCGATTTTTAAGTCAAATATTCTCTATTTAGTAAATAAACTGTATAGATTAACTATTTATTTTATATTTTCACAATATCATAAATTGTCTATCAATTCAAGCTTATTTTTAAAATTTATTAACTAATAATCATTATTTAATTAAACTTTTTCCTGTCATTTCATTTGGTACGTCAATTCCCATAACTTGAAGCATTGTTGGAGCTATATCTGCAAGTACTCCACCATCTCTTAGTTCTTTTGAATCCTTACTAACATATACAAACGGAACTGGATCAGTTGTATGAGCTGTAAATGGTACCCCTGTTTCATAATCTATCATTTGTTCTGAATTTCCGTGGTCAGCAGTTATAAACACTGTTCCTTCTTTTTCAAGAATTTTATCCACAATTTTTCCAAGGCAAGTGTCTACTGCTTCTATAGCTTTTATTGCAGCTTCCAATACACCAGTATGACCAACCATGTCTGGATTAGCAAAGTTTAATATAATAGCATCATATTCATCTGAATCCAATCTTTTTAATACTTCATCAGTAACTTCATAGGCACTCATTTCTGGTTTTAAATCGTATGTTGCAACCTTTGGAGATGCAATCAAAGCTCTATCTTCATTAGCATTTGGTTCTTCTACTCCACCGTTAAAGAAGAAAGTAACGTGAGCATATTTTTCTGTTTCAGCTATTCTTAATTGCTTTTTCCCTAATTTGCTTATATATTCACCAAAAGTATTAGATAAAGATTCTGGCTTAAAGGCAACTTCTACACCTTGTAATGTAGCATCATATTCAGTCATAGTTATAAAAGTTAAATCTAAAGTTTCTCTTGTAAAGCCTGCAAATTGTTTATCGTTAATTGCTCTTGTTATTTCTCTTGCTCTGTCTGGTCTAAAGTTAAAGAATATTACTGAATCTTTATTTTTAATTTTTGTTAAAGCTTGTCCATCTTCTGTTATTACAGTTGGAATGACGAATTCATCTGTTTTTCCATTAGCGTAAGATTTATCAACAGCTTCTATAGCAGATGAAGCTACTTCTCCAGTCCCATTAACTAATGCATTATATGCAAGTTCTACTCTTTCCCATCTGTTATCTCTATCCATTGCATAGTATCTTCCTGAAATTGTAGCTATTTTACCAACACCGATTTCTTTCATTGAAGCTTCTATTTCATTTATATATTGTTTAGCTGAAGATGGAGGCACATCTCTACCATCTAAGAAAGCATGTACAAATACTTTTTCAATGTTGTTTTGCTCTGCAAGCTTTAAAAGACCTTTTAAATGTTCAGTATGTGAATGAACGCCGCCTGGAGATAATAGTCCCATTAAGTGAAGTGTAGAATCATTTGCTTTTACATTTTTAATTGCTTTTAGCAAAGCTTCATTTTGAAAAAAATCTCCATCTTCAATAGATTTAGTTATTTTTGTTAAAGATTGATATATTATTCTTCCTGCACCAATATTTAAATGACCAACTTCTGAGTTACCCATTTGTCCGTCTGGAAGTCCAACACTCATGCCGCTTGCACCTAAAGTGGTGTTGTAATAATGAGTAAATATATTATCTATATTTGGTTTTTTTGCTGCTTTAATTGCGTTTCCTTCAACTTTATCAGTTAATCCAAATCCGTCTAAAATCATTAACATTACTGGTTTCTTAGCCATATTAAATCCTCCATATATCTATTAGATTTATTTTTTTATTTAAACATACATAATAATATATGTTGCTTTCAATTTTATTATAATAATAAAAGTATAGTTGTTCAAATTAAATTTGTATGTACTTTTTAACTTACATAGATTATTTTATTTTAAATGTTATATACTGCACTAAACATTTTTAAATTGACAGTTGACAATTGACAGTGAATGATGATTTTCCTCCGCCATGCTTTTAGAAAATCTTTAATATATTTTTAGCTTTTCAGAATTACATTATGAAAAGCATCCTTCATTGTCCATTGTCCCTTGTCAATTGTCCATTTCTTCTAGAAGTTTACTATAGCAGCAAAATCATTTGCTATTAAGCTTGCTCCACCAACTAGAGCTCCATCGATTTCTGGCTGAGTCATTTGAGCTTTTATTGTACCTGGTTTTACAGAACCACCATATTGGATTCTTACTTTATCAGCAACTTCAGCTCCAAACATTTCTTTAAGAACTAATCTTATTGCTCCAATTGTTTCATTTGCTTGTTCATCTGTAGCAGTCTTTCCTGTTCCGATAGCCCAGATTGGTTCATAAGCAATTACGATTTTAGCAGCTTCATCAGCATTTAAGCCATTTAAAGCTAACTTTATTTGTTTTCCGTTTACTTCATTAGTTACGTTTGCTTCTCTTTCTTCAAGAGTTTCACCGCAGCAAAGTATTGGAACAACACCATGACTAAAAGCAGCTTTAACTTTTTTATTTAAAGCTTCATCAGTTTCATTGAAATATTGTCTTCTTTCGCTGTGTCCTAATATTACATATTGAACTCCTAATTCTTGTAGTGCTTTTAAAGATATTTCTCCAGTAAAAGCTCCTTTTTCTTCAAAGTATGCATTTTGAGCTGCAACCTTTACGTTAGTGCCTTTAGTAGCATTTACAACAGCTTCTAAAGCTATTGCAGTAGGAGCTACAACAACTTCAGCTTTAGCATCCTTAACTAAAGGAATTAACTCTTCAACTAATTTTTTTGATTCGCTTATAGTGTTGTTTAATTTCCAGTTTCCAGCGATTATTGGTGTTCTACTCATTTTTTCACGCTCCATTTTCTTTATTTAATATGTTAATAATAGCTTGATTGCAAAATACTGCATGCAACCAAATTAATTGACAATGGAAAATTGACAATTGACAATGAAGGTGGATTTTTCTCAGCTATGCTTAGAAAAATCTTTAATTTATTTTAGTTTTTCGGAACAAAGTTCCTAAAAGCATCCATCATTGTCCATTGTCCATTGTCCATTATCAATTGTCAATTGGTTTTTTAATTATTTATCATTAAGTGCAACTATTCCTGGAAGTTCTTTTCCTTCTAAGAATTCAAGAGATGCTCCACCACCAGTAGATATATGAGTCATCTTGTCTCCAAAACCTAATATGTTAACTGCAGCAGCACTATCTCCACCACCGATAACTGTAGTAGCATCTGTGTCAGCTAATGCTTTAGCAACTGCAACTGTACCATTTGCAAAGTTTTTGAATTCAAAAACTCCCATTGGTCCGTTCCAAATAACTGTTTTAGCTTCTTTAACAGCATTTGCATATAACTCTGCAGTCTTTGGTCCGATATCTAAGCCCATGAAGCCTTCAGCAATGTTTTCATCAGCTGTTGTTATAGCTTCTGTATCAGCGTTGAATTCTGCTCCAACAACGTTATCTACAGGAAGTAGTAATTTAACTCCTTTAGCTTTTGCTTTTTCAATCATTTCTTTTGCATAATCTACTTTATCTTCTTCAACTAAAGATTTTCCGATTGTAAAGCCTTGTGATTTTAAGAAAGTGTAAGCCATTCCTCCACCGATAATTAATGTATCAACTTTTTCAAGTAAGTTGTTAATAACATTTATTTTATCAGAAACTTTAGCTCCACCAAGTATTGCTACGAAAGGTCTAACTGGATTTTCAACAGCTTCTCCTAAGAATTTTAATTCTTTTTGGATTAAGTATCCACAAGCAGCAGTTTTAACGAATTCAGTAACACCAACTGTTGAGCAGTGAGCTCTGTGAGCAGTACCAAATGCATCATTAACATATACGTCTGCAAGTGAAGCTAAATCTTTAGAGAAAGCTTCTTCGTTCTTTCCTTCTTCTTTTCTAAATCTTGTGTTTTCAAGAAGTATAATATCTCCATCTTTTGCAGCAGCTACAGCAGCTTTAGCATTTTCGCCAACTACAGTGTCATCAGCAGCAAATTTTACTTCTTTTCCTAAAAGTTCAGATAATCTCTTTGCAACTGGTGCAAGAGTTAGCTTTGGATCTGGTCCTTTAGCTTTTCCAAGGTGTGAGCAAAGTATAACCTTAGCTCCTTTTTCTACTAAATATTTAATTGTTGGAAGAGCTCCAACTAATCTGTTTTCGTCAGTTATTACGCCATCTTTTAGCGGAACGTTGAAATCACATCTTACTAATACTCTTTTGCCTGCTACTTCGATATCTTCAATAGTCTTTTTATTGTATGACATATTTTCACCTCATAATTTTTATTTTTTTCTATATTATGCTTGAAAAGGTCCAGCCTCATAGCCTTAACTACAAAACCAGACCTCTCACTATGTTAACATTTAACTTATATTAAGTATTAACTTTTAGAACTATTTAGCTATTTTAACGAAATATCCTAATGTTCTAATTAATTGTGAAGTGTATGACATTTCATTATCATACCAAGAAGCAACTTTAACTAATTGAGTTCCGTTAACGTCTAATATTTTTGTTTGAGTTGCATCAAATAATGAACCATAGCTGATTCCGATAACGTCTGAAGAAACTATTGGATCTTCAGTATATCCGAATGATTCAGTTTGAGCTGCTTTCATTGCAGCATTTACTTCTTCAACTGTAGTGTTCTTTTTAAGATTAACAACTAATTCAGTTATTGAACCAGTTATTACTGGAACTCTTTGAGCTCCTCCATCTAATTTTCCTTTTAATTCAGGGATAACTAGACCGATTGCTTTAGCTGCACCAGTTGAGTTTGGAACTATGCTAGCTGCTGCTGCTCTAGCTCTTCTTAAATCACCTTTTGCATGTGGTGCATCAAGTGTGTTTTGGTCATTTGTGAAAGCATGAACTGTAGTCATGAATCCTTTTTCTATACCAAATTTGTCATTTAATACTTTAGCCATTGGAGCTAAGCAGTTAGTAGTACATGAAGCACCAGAAACAACTGTTTCAGTACCATCTAATACATCTTGGTTAACATTGAAAACTACAGTCTTTATGTCACCAGTTGCAGGAGCTGAAATAACAACTTTTTTAGCACCAGCTTCAATATGTAAGCCAGCTTTTTCTTGAGAAGTAAAGAAACCAGTACATTCAAGTACTACGTCTACTCCTAATTCCTTCCATGGTAAATCTGCAGGATTTCTTTCAGCTGTAACTTTGATTTCTTTTCCGTTAACTACGAAAGCGCCTTCTTTAACTTCGATAGTTCCATCGAATCTACCTTGAGCTGAATCATATTTGAATAAGTGTGCTAATGTTTTTGCATCTGTTAAGTCGTTGATTGCAACTACATCAAATTCAGGGTCTACAATCATCTTTCTTAATGCTAATCTTCCAATTCTTCCAAAACCGTTAATAGCTACCTTTGCCATTTAAAATACCTCCAAAAATATATATTCTAAAATTATATAAAAATATAATTATTAGCAAGTTAGTTTTTACTAAGTACCTTTATAATTTCCCTTGCAGTTCCTTCGTCTGTTACAAGTACTCCTTTAGTGTTGCCAATTTCTGTTGCAACAATGGCTTCTGCTTTAGACTTTTCTGCTGCTACAGCTAAAAGATACTCAGCATTTTTGACCTCTTCGATAGTTAATCCGATAGATGGTGTAGAATCAACCACCTGACCTTCACTGTTAAAATAATAGCCAAAAGCCTCACCTACCGCACCTTTTTCCAGTATGTTGTCTATTTTATCCTGTACAATACCACGTCTTATGCTCATGTCATCTGCCCTGCCTATGCCATATATGACGTAGTTTGCACTATGTAGTATATCTCTTACTTCCTTAATACTTTTTTCGTTTCTTATAGTACTAAAAGCTATATCACTTAGGTTTTCTGGAACATGTAAAAGCCTGTAGGAAGCTCCTAGCTTATTAGCAAGCTTTTCAACTAATGTGTTTGCCTCAATTCCA
>JAJXYA010000415.1 GCA_021780795.1 Bacillota bacterium
AAAAGCAGGGTGAAAAGGACCTGCTACAAGTTCCTTTCCGACATTTATATCTTCCGTAGGCTGAAGTCCTATTCTAATAACGTTTATTTCATTGGCAGTTAATCTGCCATATAATTGTTTTGAAATATCAACTGCTTCATCTAAACTATAAGGTACATATTTTTTATTTATGTACATAAGTTCCATTGGCGTATTTTTAATAACTAGAGATGGGTATATCCGGCACATATCCGGCTTTAACTCAATAACTTTATTTACAGTATAAATATCCTTAATAAAGCTATCACCAGGCAATCCTGGCATTATTTGATGACCTAAAGTAAAACCGTATTGTTTAATTAGCTTGGAAGCTTTTTCAACGTCCTCTACGCTATGACCTCTACCTGCTAAAAACAAAACCTCTTCATCTAATGATTGTACTCCCAACTCTATAATATCCACTTTATATTTTTTTAAATTATCTAAAATTTTTTCTGTTATATAATCTGGTCTAGTGGATAACCTAATTTTATTTATTAAGCCAAGTTCTTTATATTTTAAAGCCACTTCTAAAAGTTCTTTTTGCTTTTCTAATTTTATAGATGTAAAGGTACCTCCAAAAAAAGAAATTTCTATTTCACTGTTTTCTTTTTTCATAGTTTCTAAATATTCTTTTGCAGTTTTGTCTACATAGTCAGCATTAACTAATTGAGAGCTTCCAGTTATACTATCTTGATTACAAAACACACAATTATGAGGGCAACCTTCGTGAGGTACAAAAATCGGAATTATATAGTGCCTCTTATCCATCTATTTCACCCATATTCTTTAAAGCAATTTTTGCTGCTTCTTGCTCAGCATCTTTTTTGCTAAAGCCAGTACCTTCTCCAATTATATCTTTTTCATATAAAACCGATACGTAAAATTTTCTTTTATGTGGAGGTCCTTCTGATTTTATAAGAGCATAAGTAATTTTTGCTACACCGTTTTTTTGTAAAACTTCTTGGAGCTTTGTTTTGTAATCTAGTACTATTTTATCCTCCATAGCTCTATTTATTATATCCATAAAATTTTTCAAAACAAACTTTGTTGTAAATTTAATACCTTTGTCTAAATATATTGCTGCAATTATGGCTTCAACGGAATCTGAAAGTATTGACGTTCTATTTCTTCCTCCAGTAGCATCTTCTCCATTACTCATTAACATGTATGAGCCAACACCCCATTTTTGTGCTATTTCAAATAAGGAATTTTCACAAACGATTAAAGACCTTTTTTTTGTTAATTCTCCTTCCTTCTTATTTTCATAATTTGAAAACAAATATTCGGATATAATTATTTGAAGTACAGAATCACCAAGAAACTCTAGCCTTTCATTATATTTATCCTTTTTCTTTTCTTTAGCGTATGAACTATGGGTTATAGCAATTTTTAATAAGTTTTTATCATTAAAATTTACTTTAAGCTCCTTTTCTAAATCTAGTAAATCTCCTATTTTATTTATCACTATATTCGCTCCTTATAAATAAAATTCATTCTTTAACATTTATCAAGGTAATTGCTTAAGAATAAACTTTACAGTTTTAAATTTCAAAATATAAAATCCCGTATTGCTACGGGACTTTTATTTATTCCTCAGTATGTGATTTTATGTATTCAACTACATCTCCAACACTGGATATTTTTTCAGCATCTTCATCAGGAAATTCTATATCAAATTCCTCTTCTAACGCCATAATTAATTCAACGATATCAAGTGAATCAGCACCAAGATCGTCGATGAAAGAAGATTCCATGGAAATTTCACTAGCATCTATGCCAAGTTGATCTGCCACAATAGTCTTAACTTTTTCAAACATTATATATTCACCTCCCAAACTTATATTATGATAATAGTACATATATACTTTATCGTCAATATTAATATGAAAAATTTTAATTTAAATATTAATAAAGTTTTGTTATTTTTAATTATAAAACGTTAATTATAATTAACTTATAAAGACATATTAGTTATATTTTACTGTTCTACTATTAATTCATTAACTTTTATAAGTTCATCTGAAATTTTTTCTATAATACCTGCTTCATAGCAAACTTTAGCTTGTTTAATTGCATTTTTAAGAGCTTTTGAGTCTGAGCTACCATGAGCCTTTATAACTATTCCCTTAGTGCCTAAAAATGCAGAGCCACCAATTTCTGTATAGTCAAACATCTTTTTAAATTTATTAAATACAGGTTTTAATAATAGCCCTCCAAGCTTTGCTTTAGTAGAAGACATTATTTCTTTTTTTAACAAACTAAATATATTTGAGGCAACACCTTCATACATTTTTAAAACAGTATTACCAACAAAACCATCACAAACAACAATGTTTACATCACCATTTGAAACATCTCTTGGTTCTACATTGCCTACAAAGTTGAAATTAGAAGATTTAAGTAATTGATGGGCTTTTTTTGTTAATTCATTTCCTTTTTCTTCTTCAGCACCTATATTAATTAACCCAATTGTAGGATTATTAATCTTTAGTATATTTTCATAATATATTTTACCCATTAAAGCAAATTGCAATAAATAATGTGGTTTACAGTCGACATTTGCTCCTGCATCTGCTATCATAAAAGAACTATTTTTTCCAGGCATAATAGGAGCTAAAACTGGCCTCTCTATGCCTTTTATTCTTCCAATCACAAGGGTTGCACCAGAAAGTAGTGCTCCAGTACTTCCAGCAGAAATTAAGGCGTCTGCTTCATTTTCCTTCACTAACTGTAAGGCTTTATAAAGGCTTGAATCTTTTTTTCGTCTTATAGCATTTGCAGCATGCTCGTTTGGACTAATGACTTCAGAAGCATTCAATATTTTGATTTTTTCTTTATCATATTCATATTTTGATAGTTCTCTTTTAATTTGATCTTCTATTCCAGTAATAATTATGTCAACATCATACTCTTTAACTGCCATGACTGATGCCTCAACTACAGCAGCTGGCGCATTATCTCCGCCCATTCCATCGACTGCGATTTTCATTATTACCACACTCCTCATTATTTAAAACTTTTGGAAAAGAAAAGAAAGCCAAAAGGGCTTTCTTTTCTATTTTTCAATTGCAATTACTTCTTTATCATTATAATGCCCACAGTTTTTACATACTCTGTGTGCAAGTTTCATTTCGTGACAATTTGGACATTCAACAATGCCAGGTACACTTAGTTTGAAAGTTTGTGCTCTTCTTGAATCTCTTCTACCTTTTGAAAACTTTCTTGCTGGATTTCCCACAATAACACCTCCTTAATCGTTTGAAAACAAATCTTTAAGCTTTGCAAGTCTTGGATCTATATTCAAATGTTGGCATTTGCATTCACCTAAATTCAAATCAGAACCACAACTAGCACATAACCCTTTACAATCTTCTTGGCAAAGTCTTTGTATTGGAAGTGACATTATGATGTTGTTTTCAACAATTTCTGTTAAATTTAACTTATCATTATTAATAAAGATGATCTCGTCATCCTTATTTTCAGGGTTATTAGTTAGCTTTTCATTAATATCTAATTGAATATCATAGTTAAAGTTTTTAAGACATCTAGAACAAGTAAGCTCTAATACGCCTGTTACTTTTCCTTCCAATGAAATAATTTCACCAACACTATTCAATTCGCCTATAACCTTGAGTGGCTTAAGCACCGTATATTTTTCGTAGCTATCTTGAAGTTCCACAACATCGAGAGTAACATCAATTTGCTTTTTCGAAACCTTCTTTTCATTTAATTCGGAAATATTTATCATTGCTTTTTGCTCAAATAATTATATATGAGCATTCTTCCCTCCTCTTTATGTATAGCTACTACTAACTAATCCAAATCATAGACTGACCACAATTAATTATATTAACCTAATTAATAATTGTCAAGATTTAATTTGGAAAAGCTTCTTTATATACGCTTAAATATTGGAAACAATGTCTTTTGTATCTCTAGCTATCATAAGTTCTTCATCTGTAGGTATTACAAGCACCTTAACTTTTGAGTCATCAGCACTTATATCGGTATTTACACCAATAGCATTTATATTTTTAGCTTTATTTATTTTGATACCCAAATAATCTAAGTTTTCGCAAATAGCTTCACGGTTTTCAGGAGAATTTTCACCTATTCCGCCAGTAAATACAATAGCATCAACACCATTCATTACCGCAGTATATGAGCCTATATATTGTTTTATTTTGTAGTGAAATACGTTTAAAGCAAGTTTTGCACGATTTTCATTGTTTTCATAAGCTGCTTTTTTAACATCTCTCATATCGCTGCTAACGCCATATATTCCTAAAAGACCAGATTGTTTATTTAATAGATGATCTACTTCTTCAATGCTGTATTTCATTTCTTTTATTAAATAAGTTACTATAGCAGGATCTATATTTCCACTTCTTGTACCCATAGCAACACCTTCAAGTGGAGTAAAACCCATGCTTGTATCAATTGACCTTCCATCTTTTACAGCACATATACTAGCTCCATTTCCAAGATGGCAAGTTATAACCTTATAATTATTTACATCTGCATTAATAAACTCTGCAGAAGCTTTTGTTACGTATTTATGAGAAGTTCCATGAAATCCATATTTCCTAATTTTATGTTCTTCATACAAATCGTATGGAAGCGGATATGTAAATGCGTAATCTGGAAGCGTTTGATGGAAGGCAGTATCAAAAACTGCTACCATAGGAGTACTTGGCATAAGCTCCTTACAAGCATTTATTCCGATTATATTTGGTGGATTGTGAAGCGGTGCAATACTTATACAATCTTCAATAGATTTCATTACCTCATCATCTATTAAAACTGAATTTGCATATTTTTCTCCGCCATGAACTACCCTATGTCCAACTGCTGAGATTTCTGACATATCCTTAATAACGCCATGTGAATCATCGATTAACGCATCAAGCACTAACTTAATGGCTTCTTTATGATCATCCATTGGAGTTTCTACAATAAATTTTTCTCCGTTAACCTTATGAGTTAATATAGAGCCTTCTATTCCAATTCTTTCCACTAAACCTTTAGCAAGTACCCTTTCATCTTTCATATCCATCAACTGATATTTTAAGGAAGAACTTCCACAGTTTACTACTAATACTTTCATTTTCCTACCTCCTATATTCCTCTTTGAGCTTGAACCACTGTAAGTGCAACAACATTAACAATATCATCTGAACTGCAACCTCTTGATAAATCGTTAATTGGCTTTGCAAAGCCTTGACATATTGGTCCGATTGCTTCTGCTTTTGCAAATCTTTGTACAAGCTTATAACCTATATTTCCTGTTTGCAAATCAGGGAATACTAAAACATTTGCTTTTCCAGCAACAGTGCTTCCAGGTGCTTTTAATTTTGCCACATCTTCTTCAATAGCAGCATCTAATTGAAGTTCACCATCAATGTCTAAATCTGGTCTTAATTTTTTAGCAATTTCTGTAGCATTTTTAACTTTATCTACAAGTTCACCTTTTGCACTGCCCATAGTAGAAAAAGATAGCATAGCAACCTTAGGGTCAAGTTCACATAGCTTTTTAGCTGTTTCAGCTGTAGTTATTGCAATAGCTGCTAATTCTTCAGAGTTTGGATTAGGATTTACTGCACAATCTGCAAAAAGTAAAAGACCGCTTTCACCATATTTGCAATCTGGAACCATCATTACGAAAAATCCAGAAACCATTTTAACTCCAGGAGCAGTTTTTATAATTTGAAGACCTGGTCTTAATAAATCTCCTGTTGTATGGATAGCTCCAGAAACCATTCCATCTCCATAACCCATTTTTACACACATTGTTCCAAAATATAGTGGGTCTCTAATCATTTTTTCAGCTTTTTCTAAGGTCATTCCCTTACTTTTTCTAAGTTCATAAAATTCATTTGCAAATCCATCTGTTAATTCAGATTTTTCTGGGTCTATTATTTTTGCTCCTTTTATTTCTGCTCCAAATTGTTTTGCATTTTTAATAATTTCTTCTTCATTTCCAATTAAAATAATATCGGCTAAACCGTTTTTAAGTATTTTATCGCAAGCTATTAGGTTTCTTTTTTCCTCCCCTTCAGCAAGCACTATTTTTTTCTTATCACTTTTGGCTAGTTCCCAAAAGGACTTCATCAAATCCATGTACATTTCTCCCTTCAGTTTTAACTGTTATATAAAATAATCATACCCTTATAATATACCTCTTTTTTTTAGTTGATTTCAATAAAAAATCAAAAAAACCTTTATTATTTATATAAAATGTTATATTATAGTATAGCCATAATTGTACTATATTAGTATTAAAAATAATGATCAGAGGTGGTTTTAGTGAATATTTCAGCTATAATTGCAGAATATAATCCCATGCATCTTGGACATTTGTATCACATAAAAAAAACTAGAGAAAGTACAAACTGCGATGGAATAATTTGTGTAATGAGCGGCAATTTTGTTCAACGTGGAGAGCCTGCTATTATAGATAAATGGCTTAGAGCAAAAGAAGCAATTTTAAATGGTGTGGATCTTGTCCTTGAACTTCCAACCTTATATAGCACTTCCTCTTCAGAATTTTTTAGCTTTGGTGCTGTTAGCCTATTAGATAGCTTAAAAGGTGTTAATACCTTATCTTTTGGCAGTGAACACGGCGATGTGAAAAAATTGTATGAATTAGCTACGATTTTTGTAACAGAGCCAGAAAAATACAAATATTTTTTACACGAAAAGCTAGATAAAGGACTCACCTTTCCAAAGGCAAGGAGTGAAGCACTTATTGCTTTTTTGAAAGAAGAAAAAAACGAAAAAGACTTAGAAGAAATAATGGAAATTTTACAGTGTTCAAACAATATTTTAGCTATTGAATATTGTAAAAGTTTAATAAAGTTAAATAGTAAAATAGCTCCCATAACCTTTAAAAGGCTTGGAAACAACTATAATGATAAAAATATAACTTCTAACTTTCCAAGTGCCACCGCTATACGAAAAATAATTCATGATGATTTTAGTGTTAAAGAACTTGAAAAATTTTTACCACCATCAACTTATAACTTAATTTTAAATTTGAAGGAAAATAACTATCCTTTTGTTATAGACAGTGAAATGTTTAAATTTATTAAATATAAAGCTTTTCAAAATCCATTGCAATTAAAGCTAATTCCAGATGCAAATGAAGGTATTCACAATTTAATAAATAAAGCTTTAATAACATCCAATGATTTTGAGGCGTTGCTTTATGAAATCAAAACCAAACGGTATTCTCGCACGAGACTTGCCAGAATATTATGTCAATTTTTTATTGGATTTGAAGCTTTTGATACTAATACTTTAAGAAAAAATAAATGTCCTTATGGAAGGGTTCTCGGAATGAATGAGACAGGAAAGAAAATACTTAAATATATAAAAAGTAATAGTGAATTTCCTATATATACAAAGCTTCCAAGGGAAAGTTTTATGAATGATGTATTAAACCTTGAAATTAAGGCAACTAAAGCTTATAGTTCACTAAATACAAAAGTAAACCCGTTAGATGATTTTTATAAAAATCCAATAATATTGTAGTTATAATAATAATATAATTAATGTGTAAGTACTATATCGGAGACAATAGACATTGTTTGTATTATTTACTTTGATTTTAATCTTAATATTTGTATTGTTTAAAAATAATAGGAGTAATAAGTTATATAATATTTTAGTTACTTTATGTTGCTCTGTTATTTTATTTTCTTTGCTAATAAACCCTAAAATTTGCATAGTTAGTTCCCTTGAAGGAGCAAATTTATTTATAACAAAAGTATTTCCTACACTTTTTGCCTTTTCAATGATTACAAATGTTATTTTAAATTGTGATGGCATATACATTTACTCTAAATTATTTGGAAAATTGCTTTGCAGGCCGTTAAGTCTTCCAGATAACTGTAGCTTACCATTAATTGTTAGCGGCCTTTGCGGTTATCCGTTAGGTGCAAAATACAGCTGTGAACTTTATGCAAATAAAGAAATCGATTTTTTTTCACTGCAAAAGCTTCTTAATATCGCCTCAAACTGCAGTCCGTTATTTATAGTGGGAACTATAGGTACCGTTATGCTTAACAATACAAACGTATCCTACAAGATCG
>JAJXYA010000046.1 GCA_021780795.1 Bacillota bacterium
ATAATAAATGAATGCTAAAATTGAAAAACTAGGAAGTAATGAAGTAAAAATTGAAATAACTGTAGAGGCAGCAAAATTTAAAGAAGCTATTCAAAAAGCTTACAAAAAGAACATGAAAAAATACAATATACCAGGATTTAGAAAAGGAAAAGCACCTCTTTCTATCATAAAATCATATTATGGAGAAGGTGTATTTTATGAAGATGCAGTTAATATATGCTGTGATGACACATATCCAGAAGTATTAAAAGAAAATAATATTACACCAGTAGATTATCCTGAAATAGATATAATAACAATTGAAGAAGGAAAAGACTTTGTATATTCTGCAAAAGTTACAGTGCTTCCTGAGGTTGAACTTGGAGAATATAAAGGTTTAGGAATAGAAAAAGTTGCGTATCCTGTAACTGAAGAAGATATATTAAATGACTTAAAGGCAGTTCAAGAAAAAAATGCAAGAATCGAAGCAAAAGAAGATGGTGAAGTTGAAAAAGGAAATATTGCTATAATTGATTTTAAAGGCTTTATAGATAATGTACCATTTGAAGGAGGAGAAGGAACAGATTACTCTCTTGAAATAGGAAGCGGTACTTTTATAGGTGATTTTGAAGATCAGCTTGTAGGACTAAAAAAAGGTGAAAGCAAAGACGTAAATGTAACTTTCCCAGAAAACTATGGCAAGGAAGAATTAAACGGAAAACCAGCAAAATTTGAAGTTACAGTAAAAGAAATTAAAGTTAAGGAAGTTCCAGCTCTTGACGATGAATTTGCTAAAGAAGCATCAGAATTTGACACTTTAGAAGAACTAAAAAATGATGTAAAAGAAAAGCTTCAAAAACAAAACGACGAAAAAGCAAAAACAGAATTTGAAGATAAAGTTGTTGATGCAGTATGTGAAAATGCTCAAATTGAGCTTCCAAAAATCATGATAGACAACGAAATAAACAGCATGCTTCAAGATTTAGAAATGAGATTAAAATATCAAGGATTAGATTTAAAATCATATTACGAATTTACTAATAGTAGTGAAGATAAAGTTAGAGACTATATGAAAGAAACTGCTGAAAAGAGAGTTAAAACAAAGCTTGTACTTGAAGCTATTTCAAAAGAACAAGAAATCACAGCTTCTGATGATGAAATTTTAGAAAAAGCAACTGAAATGGCAAAGAATTATGGAAATGAAGAAATAGAAAAAACAGCTAAACTTTTGGTTGATGCACAAAAAGATGTGTTAACACAAGATATAGTTAACGGAAAAGTAATAGACTTTTTAGTTAAAAGTAACACTGCAGTATAAAAATAATAATAACGTGTTTGTTTTAAATTAAATTAAAATATACATAATATGATTATAGGTTGATTGCCAGAAGTTTTTTTGGCAATCAATTTTAAATATTAGTAATTGTTATTTATAGGAGGGGAAAATTATGAGTTTAGTACCAATGGTAGTTGAACAAACAAATAGAGGAGAAAGATCTTACGATATTTATTCTAGACTTTTAAAAGATAGGATTGTATTTTTAGGAGAAGAAGTTAACGATACTACTGCTAGCCTTGTTATTGCTCAACTTTTATTTTTAGAAAGTGAAGACCCTGATAAAGATATATTTTTATACATAAATAGCCCAGGCGGTTCTATAACTGCTGGTATGGGAATTTATGATACAATGCAATATATTAAGCCAGATGTTCAAACAATTTGTGTTGGAATGGCTGCATCGATGGGAGCATTTTTACTAGCTTCTGGAGCTAAAGGTAAGAGATTTGCATTACCAAATAGTGAAATAATGATTCATCAGCCTCTTGGTGGATTTCAAGGTCAAGCAACAGATATTGGAATACATGCAGATAGAATACTTAAGATAAAGAAAAAATTAAATACAATTTTAAGCGAAAGAACTGGTCAGCCACTAGAAGTGATTGAACGAGATACAGAAAGAGATAATTTTATGGAAGCCATAACTGCAAAAGAATATGGACTTATTGATGAAGTTATCACAAAAAAGAAATAACCTTAAAGGGGTGCTATTATGGCTAAATTTGATGATAAAAAACAATTAAGGTGTTCTTTTTGCGGCAAGAGTCAAGATCAAGTAAGAAGGCTTATTGCTGGTCCAGGTGTATACATTTGTGATGAATGTATAGAATTATGTTCTGAAATAATTGCAGATGAATTTGAAGAAAATCCATCAATTGAAGTAGGAACTTTATCAAAGCCTGCAGACATTAAAAATTATTTAGATCAGTATGTTGTCGGTCAAGAAGAAGCCAAAAAAGCTATGTCAGTTGCTGTTTATAACCATTACAAAAGAATAAATTCTGGTATATCAAATGATGATATAGAACTTCAAAAAAGCAATATACTACTATTAGGACCAACTGGTTCAGGAAAGACACTTTTAGCTCAAACTTTAGCAAAGTTTTTAAATGTTCCTTTTGCCATAGCTGATGCTACTACGCTTACAGAGGCAGGTTATGTAGGAGAAGATGTTGAAAATATTTTGTTAAAGCTAATTCAAAATGCTGACTACGACATTGAAAGAGCAGAAAAGGGAATAATCTATATAGATGAAATAGATAAAATTGCAAGAAAGTCAGAAAATCCTTCTATTACAAGAGATGTTTCTGGTGAAGGAGTTCAGCAGGCTCTTCTTAAAATTTTAGAAGGTACTGTTGCATCAGTTCCTCCACAAGGTGGAAGAAAGCATCCACACCAAGAATTTATACAAATAAATACTACTAATATTTTATTTATTTGTGGTGGTGCATTTGATGGAATAGATAAAATTATAGAAGGAAGAACTAGAAAGAGTTCTATGGGCTTTGGGGCTGAAATTAACTCTAAAGTAAATAAAGATGTTGGTATATTATTAAAAGAACTTCTTCCAGGAGATTTGTTAAAATTTGGACTTATTCCAGAATTTGTTGGAAGACTACCAATACTTGTTACACTGGATGCTCTTGATGAAAAAGCATTAATAGAGATTTTAAGTAAACCAAAGAATGCCTTAGTAAAGCAATATAAAAAATTATTCCAAATGGATAAGGTTGACTTAGAATTTGATGATGATGCTTTAAATGCTATAGCAAAAGAGGCAATAAACAGAAATACCGGTGCAAGAGGATTAAGAGCAATCATTGAAGATGTTATGAAAAATATTATGTTTGACATTCCATCTAGAAATGATGTTAAAAAGGTTATAGTGAAAGAAGATACAATTAAAAGTAAGGATCCTGAAATTATACTTCTTGAAGGTGAAAAAAACACTATAGAAATTAAGAAGACAGATGATATTAAAAAGAAAAGAGGACCTGAAACCGCATAGCATAAAAAGGGCCTGTCGCACTATTATTGTGTAACAGACCTTTTTAATTATAATATATTAAACTATTAATTTAGAAGTTTAGAAAGTGAGGGGAGAATAATGGAGCAAAATTTAGAAGTTTTTCCTCTTATTCCTCTTAGGGGTATGACAATATTTCCGTATATGGTGATGCATTTTGATGTTGGAAGAGAAAAATCGATTTTAGCATTAGAAGAAGCAATGGAAAAAGATATAAAGGTATTTTTGGCAGCTCAGAAAAAAGCAACAACTGAACTGCCTGAAGAAGATGATATTTTTTCTGTAGGAACTATATGTAGCGTTAAACAAATTTTAAAGCTGCCAGGCGATACAGTAAGGATACTTGTAGAAGGAATTAGCAGGGCTAAAATTATTGAATATATTGATAACGAACCGTTTTTTAAGGTTAATATTAGAGAAATCAAAGATTCAGATGAATACAATATTGAAAGGACGGAAGCATTAATCCGTTTAGTAAAAGATAGTTTTGATACATACATAAAATTATCTGCAGCAGTTCCAGCAGATGTGTTTTCTTCAATTGATAATGTTGAAAACCCTGGGAAATTTGCTGATTTGATTTCAGCTTATCTATTTGTTAAACCAGAAAAAAAACAAGAAATTCTTGAAGTAGAAGATCCAGTAGAAAGACTTGAAAAGGTTCTTTTAATTCTTCAAGGTGAAGTAAACATTCTAGAAATGGAAAGAGAAATAGGAACTAGAGTTAGAGACAAGATAGATAAGTCTCAAAAAGACTATTTTTTAAGAGAGCAAATTAAAGCTATCCAAGAAGAACTTGGTGAAGATGATGAAGATAAAAAAGAATATAAAAAATATAAAAATAAAATCGCTAAGGCAAAGCTTCCTAAAGAAGTAAAAGAAAAAGCTAATTATGAACTTTCAAAGCTAGAAAACACTGGAAGTTTTTCTTCAGAAGGAAGCCTAATAAAAAATTACTTGGATTGGATTTTAGACTTGCCTTGGAATATTAAAACTAAGGATGATCTTGATATAGCTAACGCAAGAGAAATCTTAAATAAAGAACATTATGGATTGCAGGACGTAAAAGATAGAATTATTGAGTATTTAGCGGTTAAAAAAATGAGCAGTTCTTTAAAGGGGCCTATTTTATGCTTAGTTGGACCTCCAGGAGTAGGAAAAACATCCATTGCAAAATCTATAGCGCATGCATTAAATAAAAATTTCGTTAGAATGTCCCTTGGTGGTGTAAATGATGAAGCTGACATCAGAGGACACAGAAGAACATATGTAGGTGCAATTCCAGGAAGAATAATTTACAGCTTAAAAAAAGCTAAAGCAAAAAATCCATTATTTTTATTGGACGAAATTGACAAAATGGGTGAAAGCTATAGGGGGGATCCTGCAGATGCACTTTTAGAAGTATTGGACAGCGAGCAAAATAATACGTTTAGAGATCATTTTTTAGAATTAGACTTTGATTTATCTGAAGTAATGTTTGTTACAACAGCAAATGATTTAGATACTATTCCTTATCCTTTATTAGATAGAATGGAAATTATAGAAGTATCAGGATACACTTCTGAAGAAAAGTTTAATATTGCAAAAAATCATTTGATTCCAAAACAATTAAAAGAGCACTCTATAGATGATAAAAAAGTTATTTTTAGTGACAATAGTATAAATTATATTATTAATAGCTATACAAGAGAATCTGGAGTTAGAGGTCTTGAAAGAAAAATAGCATCCATAATAAGAAAAGGCATTGCAGATATTGTTGAAAATAATAAAGAAAAAATAATTGTATCATCACAAATTGTAAAAAAGTATTTAGGCCCAGATATGTTTACCTATGAAAAGGTTGATAATCAAGATAAAGTTGGAATTGTAACAGGAATGGCATGGACAGGATATGGTGGAGATACATTACCGGTAGAGGTTGCAGTAATGCCAGGTAACGGTAAGTTATCTTTAACTGGTCAATTAGGTGATGTTATGAAAGAATCTGCAGAAGCTGGTTTTAGTTATGTTAGGACAAATGCAAGTAAATATTCGATAAATGAAAAATTTTATCAGGAAAAGGATGTTCATATTCATGTACCAGAAGGTGCAGTGCCTAAGGATGGACCTTCGGCAGGTGTTACAATGATTACAGCTTTAGTATCTGCATTAAGTAACACTAAAGTAAAGCATAACGTAGCAATGACTGGTGAAATAACATTAACAGGTAGAGTACTTCCTATTGGAGGTTTAAAAGAAAAATCATTAGCAGACTATAGAGCTGGAATAGATACTGTCATTATTCCTAAAGATAATGAAAAGGATCTTAGAAAAATCCCTAAGTCTGTGAAAAATAAGATGAAATTTATTTTAGCTGAAAAAATTGATGATGTACTTAAAAATGCATTAGTTGGAGAGTGTAAAGATGGAAATTAAAAAGGCGGAATTTATAATATCTGCAGTTAGAAGAGATCAGTTTCCAAATACAGATCTACCTGAAATTGCTTTTGTTGGCAGATCTAATGTTGGAAAGTCTTCCATCATTAATTCCTTGACCAATAGAAGAAAATTAGTAAAGGTCAGCTCCACACCAGGAAAAACAAGGTTAATAAACTATTTTATGATTAATGAAAATAGCTATTTTGTTGATTTACCTGGCTATGGCTATGCTAAAATCTCAAAAGAAGAAAAAAAAGATTGGGGCAAAATGATAGAAACTTATCTTAAAGATAGAGTTCCATTAAAAAAAGTGATTCTACTTTTAGATTGTAGAAGAGTACCTAATGAAGATGATATTTTAATGTATAATTGGATAGTACATTATGGATATAATTGTATGATCGTAGCTACCAAAAGTGATAAATTAAATAAAAATGAATTGTTTAAAAGTGAGAAGGTTATGAAAGAAACGCTTAAGCTTCCAGCAGATTATAAAATACTTCATTATTCGTCGCTTAAACGGGTAGGCACAAGTGAACTTTTAGATAATATATTTGAGGGAGTATTATAAAAAAAGTAAATTACGTGAATAAAATATAAAAAAAGGGGTATCATAACTAATGTAATTGGAGAATATATCTCCATTAGTATAAATTAAGATTTAGTCTTTATTTTATACTAAACCCCCCATCCCCCTTGGGATCGTAATATACGGTCCCTTTTTTAATGCAAAAAATCAATTTGTATGTTTTTTGTTGAAAAGTATATTAAAATTAAAAGTAATAAGATGATAAGTAATAAAAATAAAAATATTAGCTTTTTCTTAAAAAAAAATACTTTGAATTTCATATAATCACCTCAAGTATATATATGAAATCCAAAGTTCGGTTTAGAAGATATAATAACTTTGTGTTATTAATTACTTTTACAATCTTTACATATTCCGTAAAAATAAACCTTATTTGATAATATAGTGTAGTCAGTAAACTCACTGACTTTATTGTTCAATTCAGTTAAAGAAACTAAGTCGATATCATCAACCTTACCACAAGTTATACATTGAATATGTGGATGTGAGTGTACATTACTATCATATCTGAAATTGCCTTCTCCTACATTCAATTCCTGAACTAATCCAACTTCAACAAAGGTATTCAGCGCCTTGTAAACAGTTGCTAAACTCATAGTTGGAAAATCTGGCTGCAATGTTCTATATATGGTTTCTGCTGAAGGGTGTTCTTTTGTAGATTTCAAATATTTGTAAACAGCAATTCGCTGAGGTGTCAGCTTTAACTTTTTTTCTTTAAAGGTATCAGTTATACTTTTCATTTTTATCACCCTCTCTATATAAGATTTATTATATTATATAATAAAAATTATTTGTTGTCAAAGATTATTGTTTACAAGAAAATTCAGAAAATTGCAAAGCAAATTCAAGTGTATATTAACAGATTAATATTAATATATTTATATTATTAATAATTAATAAGGGGAATATTACTTGGTGGCTTTGCTTTGCACTATAATTTTAATCGTTTTTTTTATAGTTTTAGGTTTTATAGAGATGTACAATATGTTTAAAAAGAAATAAATGGTATTTCATTAAAAATTAACGATAGATTAATACATTTATAATATAGAAAGCATATATTGAAATTATATATAAATAAAAAAATAGAAGCTGCAACTTTTATGATTAAAAAAACACTTGCTTTATATTGGGAGGAGGAATTGTATTGAAGAGCACTTTTGTTTTGGATACGAATGTAATTCTTTATTCTCCAGCATCAATTTTGTCTTTTGGAGATAGTGATGTAGTAATTCCTGAGGTTGTTTTAGAGGAGCTTGATTCATTTAAAAAGGATAAAAGTGATTTGGGACTAAATGCAAGACACGCGGCTAGAATAATTGATAACTTAAGAAAATTAGGTAAAATCCATGAAGGAATCGAGCTTCCAAGTGGTGGTAGGCTTAGAGTGGAGATGAATCATTATGATACAAAAATACCACCAAGCTGGGATAAATTAAAGGCTGATAACCGTATAATTCAAGTTTGCAAAGCATTAAAAGAGCAGGGAGAAGATGTATACTTAATTACAAAAGATATATTTGAAAGAATAAAAGCAGATTGTGTGGACGTAAATGTTGAAGATTACTATGAAAAAATGGTGCCTGAAGGCAGCGATAATCAGTATACTGGAAGGATAGATGTATTTGCAGCTGCTAAAGATATAGAACT
>JAJXYA010000258.1 GCA_021780795.1 Bacillota bacterium
AAGACCTATAAGATCTCCAAGCGCTAATGGTCCCATTGGGTGATTAGCTCCTAGCATCATTGCTTTATCAATATCTGCTGCTGATGCAATTCCTTCAGCAAGTATTCCTACTGCTTCATTGATCATAGGCACTAATATTCTGTTTACTACAAAGCCTGGTGCTTCTGCAACTTCTACAGGATCTTTGCCAATAGCTACAGATACTTCCTTTACCTTATTGAAAGTTTCTTCTGAAGTAGCCATTCCACGAATAAGCTCTACAAGCTTCATAACTGGAGCAGGATTAAAGAAATGCATTCCTATAACCTTATCAGGTCTCTTTGTAGCCGCTCCTACTTCTGTTATAGAAAGTGAAGATGTATTTGATGATAAAATTGTTTCTGGTTTACAGATCGTATCTAGCTCTGCAAAAATTTGTTTCTTAATTTCCATGTTTTCTACAGCAGCTTCAACTACTAAATCACAGTCCTCTGCTAAATTCATATCAGTAGTTCCTGTGATTCTTGAAAGTATTTCTTCCATTTGCTCTTCTGTCATTTTTTCCTTGCTAACTAATCTTTCTAGATTTTTTTTGATTCCCGCAAGTCCTCTATCTACAAACTCATCTTTAATATCTCTTAATATTACTTCATATCCCTTAGCTGCAAATGCTTGTACAATACCAGCTCCCATAGTTCCAGCTCCAAGTACAAAAATCTTTTCCATAATAACACACTCCTCAAATTTTATTAAAACAAAGGTAGTAAATGTTTTTAAAACTTACTCCATTACTAAATTTTAGCATTAGAGTAAGTTCAATTCAATTAAATTATTTATTTTTTATCTCTTTAATCTGAGCTACCATTTCCGGAATAATTTTCATGAAATCTCCAGCTATTGCTACATCAGCAGCTTTCATGATAGGTGCATCTGCATCTTTGTTTATAGCTATTATATAGTCGGAATCTTGCATACCAGCTAGATGCTGAATTGCTCCTGAAATACCACAAGCTATGTATACATTTGGTCTAACAGTTTTTCCTGTTTGACCTACTTGAACCGCTTTATCTACCCAGCCGTTCTCAACTGCCGCTCTTGATCCCCCAACAACTCCACCTAGACTAGTTGCTAGTTCTTCTAATAGTGCGAAGTTTTCTTTACATCCAATCCCACGACCACCAGATACGATGAAGTTAGCTTCTGCTATATCTGCTATATCTGCAACTATTTTTACAACTTCTAAAGTTTTAGTTCTGATATCTGCTTCTGTTAGGCTTATATTAGCTTTTTCAATCTCACATTTTCTATTTTCATCTCTAGTTAATTTTTCAAAAACTCCTGGTCTTATAGTAGCCATTTGTGGTCTATGATCACCACAAACGATTGTAGCCATTAAGTTTCCTCCAAATGCTGGTCTTGTCATCATAAGATTATTGTTATTTTCTACATCTATATCTAATGAAGTACAATCAGCTGTAAGACCTGTTGAAAGTCTTGCTGCTACTCTTGGTCCTAAATCTCTTCCTAGGTAACTAGCTCCTATGAAGATTATTTCAGGCTTTCTAGCGTTTGCTAAATCACATATAACTTTTGTATATCCATCAGTTGTAAAGTGACCTAATAATGGATGCTCAGCGATTAACACTTTATCTGCTCCATGCGCCACTAGTTCAGCTGCCATAGCATCTGTTTTATCTCCAAGTAGTAGAGCTGTTAATTCTACTCCTAATTTATCTGCTATTTCTCTTCCCTTACCTAAAAGTTCAAGTGAAATTTTTTGAAGTTCTCCGTCTCTTTGCTCAGCAAAGACCCATACGCCTTTATAATCTGCTATATTCATGTTAAATCCCTCCTACATCTTAAATAAAGTGGTTTTGTTTTAATTTTGAAACTACATATTCAGCTGCTTCTTTTGCAGGTAATTGCACTAATTCGCCTTGTCCTTTAGCTTCTTTAGTCATAGACTTTTTAACCTTTGTTGGTGAGCCTTTTAGACCAAGAAGAGTTTTGTCCGCTTCAATATAGTCCGCATTCCAAACTTTAACTTCTTTATTTTGGTACATATCAAAAATATTCTTTATGTTCATGTATCTTGGTTCATTTAACTCTTTTATAGCTGTTAAAAGAACAGGAGTCTTAACTGCGATGTCTTCATATCCATCTTCCCAAGCTCTTCTAACTTTTAATCCACCGTCAATTATTTCAACTTTTTCAACATATGTGATTTGTGCAAGGTTTAAGTGTTCTGCTATTTCCGGTCCAACTTGTGCTGTATCTCCATCTATAGCTTGTCTTCCTGCAAAAATGATGTCATAGTCCACTTTTCTTAAAGTTGCTGCTAACGCGTTTGAAGTAGCTAATGTATCAGATCCTCCAAAGGCTCTGTCAGAAATTAAGATGGCTTCATCAGCTCCCATAGCTAAAGCTTCTCTCAAAGCTTTTTCTGCTTGTGGAGGTCCCATGCTTATTATTGTTACATGTGCACCATGTTGATCTTTTAATCTTAAAGCTTCTTCTAAAGCATTTTTATCATCTGGATTTATAATTGATGGAACGCCTTCTCTTATAAGTGTTCCTGTCTTTGGATCTATTTTAACTTCGTTTGTATCTGGAACTTGTTTTAAACATACAACTATATTCACTCTTAATCTCCTCCTACTTTAATAAGTTTGCAGCAATAACCATCTTTTGAACTTGTGAAGTTCCTTCATAGATCTCAGTTATTTTAGCATCTCTCATCATTCTTTCTACTGGGTATTCTTTCGTATATCCATATCCTCCGAAGATTTGAACGGCTTTAGTTGTAACTTCCATAGCTACTTCTGAAGCGTATAATTTTGCTCTAGCAGCTTCTACACTGTATGGTAGACCATTGTCCTTATTCCATGCAGCCTTATAAACTAACATTTTAGCAGCTTCAACCTTAACATCCATTTCAGCCATCATCCATTGTAAACCTTGGAATGCTGAAAGTGGTTTCCCAAATTGCTTTCTTTCCTTCATGTATTTAGCAGCTTCTTCTAAAGCGCCTTCTGCAAGTCCTAGAGCTTGAGCCGCTATACCAATTCTTCCTCCGTCAAGAGTTTTCATTGCTATGCTAAAGCCTTTACCTACTTTTCCAAGTAAGTTTTCTTTTGGAACTATGCAGTTTTCAAATACAAGTTCAGTAGTTGAAGATGCTCTTATTCCTAATTTGTCTTCATGTTTACCAATTGAGAATCCTTCAAAGCCTTTTTCAACTATGAAAGCAGTGATCCCTCTTGTTCCTACACTTTTATCAGTCATAGCAAAGACTATAAATATATCTGCAACTCCACCATTAGTGATGAAAATTTTTGAACCATTTAATATATAGTTGTCCCCATCTAAAACAGCTGTAGTTTGTTGTCCTGCAGCATCTGTTCCTGCATTAGGCTCAGTTAATCCGAAAGCACCTAATTTTTCGCCTTTTGCAAGCGGAACTAAATATTTGTTCTTTTGCTCTACTGTACCAAACATATCTATTGGAGACGCACATAATGAAGTATGAGCAGAAACTATAACTCCTGTAGTTCCACATACTTTTGATAATTCCTCAACAGCAATAGCGTAAGATAAATTATCTCCGCCCGCTCCACCAAATTCAGTCGCAACGGGAATACCAAGCATATGGTACCTAGCCATTTTTTCTACAGTTTCTGTAGGAAATCTTTCTGTTTGATCTATTTCAGCAGCTAAAGGTTTAACCTCGTTCTCTGCAAATTCTTTTACCATTTGTCTTACAAATTCTTGTTCCTTTGTCAATGCAAAATTCATTACCCATTCCTCCTTGTGATCCTACTAATTTAAAATTATTTCAACTACTTATTTTGAAAGGATTTTTCTGTTTTTTCAATAAATGCAAGCATTCCATTTTTTTGATCCACCGTTGAAAAACACTCTCCAAAAACTTCAGCTTCATACATTAAAGCTGTATCTATATCCATCTGCATCCCCCTATTAATTGCCGTCTTTGACAACTTAACAGCTATAGGTGCATTATTTACAATTTTTTTAGCTAATAACTTTACTTCTTCAAGTAATTGCTCAGGCTCTACTACCTTGTTAACAAGTCCTATCCTCAAGGCTTCCTCTGCATTAATAATATCTCCAGTATATATTAATTGTTTAGCCATACCTGTACCTATAAGTCTAGCTAATCTTTGAGTTCCTCCAAAACCAGGTGTTATTCCAAGGCCAACTTCAGGTTGACCAAATTTAGCTCTTGATGAAGCTATTCTAATATCACAAGCCATAGAAAGCTCACATCCTCCACCTAACGCAAAACCATTTACAGCAGCTATAACTGGCTTTTCTAGAGTTTCTAATTTTCTAAAAATTTTATTCCCTAAAATACCAAATTTTCTGCCACCCATCACATCAAGATCTTTCATTTCGGTAATGTCAGCCCCTGCCACGAAAGCTTTACCTTCACCTGTTAAAATTAATGCATAGATTTCATCATCTTTAGAAATTTCGTCGATTGCTAAATCTAGCTCTATTAATGTTTCTGAGTTTAATGCATTTAGAGCTTTTGGCCTATTGATTGTAACAATTGCAATCTTGTCTTCCTTTTGAAGAACAATATTTTTAAATTCCACAATAATCCACTCCCTCTGAATTTGTTCACCCACTGAATTTTCGTTAATAATATAACAAACTTACCTAAAAAAATAATTGAAACCCTTCGCTTCAATCTACATTATACCTCTTTACTGTACTAATTTCAATAAAAATTACCTCTTCATTTTAATAAAAATTACCTTTTATTAAAATGAAGAGGTTTTTCAAGTTTTAAAATAAGCTCAGTGAGCCTTATTAATTTTATGAATATGTCCTGTCATTCATTAAACAACTAAGCGTTAGCAAACTTTCACTTAAATGAACATTTTCCACAATTATTTCTTCAGGCACCTCTAAATCCACAGGTGCAAAATTCCATATACCTTTAACACCATTTGTCACCATCATGTCACTAACTATTTGAGCACTATTTGATGACACACAGATTACGCCAATGTCAACTGGTGTAGCTTTAAGGAATGTAACTAGTTCGTCAATATCTTTTACTTCAACATCTCTAATTTTTAGTCCTATAAGCTTTGGATTAACGTCAAAAATACCTACTAAGTTAAAGGCTAATTTTTCAAAATTAGTATAATTTGCAATAGCTTGCCCTATATTTCCTGCACCTATTATTACCATATTATATTCTTTTGATAGTCCGAGTATCCCACTTAGTTCATTTAATAATTCTTTAACGTTATATCCATATCCTTGTTGTCCAAAATCTCCGAAACAGTTTAAGTCTTGTCTAATTTGAGATGCTGTAAACCCAATTCTCTCACTTAATTCCTTGGAAGATATTCTATCCACGTCATTTCTTAAAAGTTCTCTCAAATATCTATGGTATTTAGGCAATCTTTTAATAACTGCCATTGATATATTTTTTTTTCTTTCCACAATTTACACCCCTCTGTCAACATCTTAACTTTCATAATATTTATTTTACCACATTATTATAAGTTAACACTACTTTTTACAACAAATTTAATGATTATTATGAAATTTTCACTATTTTACTCCTTTTATATGCTATTATTATTAATTAATGCTATATATATTTATTTTTCACTACAAAAATTTAAATATAAATAGTACAATAATAAAGAAATGGTCTTTATTTTTAATCTATAAATATTATTTGCCATTTTTTTAATAGCGGAAAGCATAGATATTTAAAGTAACATTATACTTTCAGCTTTATACTGCAAGGGAAGGTGAAAAAAATGATAGTTTTAAGTTGCAAGGATATTCACAAAAGTTATGGTATAGATGTTATTTTAGACAAAATAACTTTTAGTATAAATGAAGGTGAAAAAATCGGTTTTATTGGAGCTAATGGAGCAGGTAAATCTACACTCTTTAAAATACTCACATCACAACTCGATTATGATAATGGTGAGCTATTTATAGATAAAAACAAAAAAATTGGTTATCTATCTCAAAATCTAGCATTAAATTCTAATAGTACTATATACGAAGAAACACTTTTAGTATTTGATAACCTATTAGCCCTAGAAAAAAGCCTTAAAGATTTGGAAACAAAAATGAATGAACCTTATGATGCTTCCAAAGAAGATTATCATAATAGAATAATAAAAGAATATACATTAACCTCTGAACTTTACAATAACAGAGGAGGATACACATATAAAGCTGAAATTAGTAGAATTCTCAAAGGTCTTGGCTTTATGGAAGAAGATTATAATAAACCTATTAGCATATTAAGTGGGGGACAAAAAACTAGAGTTGCACTATGCAAATTATTACTTAAAAATCCTGATATACTTTTATTAGACGAACCTACTAATCATCTAGACTTAGATGCTATAGAATGGCTAGAAGATTATTTAAAATCCTATAAAGGGACTATGTTTATAATCTCCCATGATAGATTCTTTTTAGATGCTATTACCAATAAAACTTTTGAACTTCTTAATGGTCATGTAGATTGTTATAATGGAAACTATACAAATTTCATTGACTTAAAGAAAAAAAGTTATGAAGTTCAATTAAAAGCATTCAATTTGCAACAGGCTGAAATTAAAAGACAAGAAGAAATTATAACTAAATATAAATCCTTTAATAGGGAGAAAAGTGTAAGAGCTGCTGAAAGCAGACAAAAGTCTTTGGACAAAATGGAGCGAATTGATTCTCCTGATAAGGATCCTAGAGCAACTAAGATTAAATTTGAAACAGAAATTAAAAGTGGGAATGACGTTCTTCACGCAGAAAATTTATCAAAGCGATTTGGAGACAATCTTTTGTTCGAAAATTTAAACTTAGATATAAAAAGATCTGAAAAAATTGCTCTTATCGGTGAAAATGGACGAGGTAAAACCACTCTTTTTAGGATTATAATGGATAAAATTCCAAGTGATACAGGTATAAAAATATTAGGTAAAAATATTTTTGTAGGATATTATGACCAAGAACAATCAAATTTAAATCCTGAAAAAACTATAATAGATGAGGTTTGGGATGAATTTCCTAAACTTACCACCACAGAGTTACGTACCGCATTGGCTGCATTTTTATTCATAGGAGAAGATGTATTTAAAAAAATATCCACATTGAGCGGTGGTGAAAGATGTAGGATTAATCTACTAAAAATCATGCTATCCAAATCCAACTTTTTATTATTGGATGAACCAACAAATCACTTAGATATTATGTCTCGTGAAGCTTTAGAAGATTCAATACTAGGATATGACGGTACCGTTATTGTAATATCTCACGATAGATATTTTTTAAACAAAGTAATTACTAAAATACTTGAATTAAACCAAGATGGCCTTAAAGAGTATTTAGGTAATTATAATTATTATGTAGAAAAAAAGAAAAACCCTTTAAGGTTTCAAATAGAAGAAGAGCAAGCTGGCATGTCAAAAACTCAAATTAATCTTGATAAAAAGAAGAAAAGAGATCAAGAAAAATTAGAAAAACAAAAGAAAATAGAGTTAAAAGCTGTAGAAGATAAAATTTCTTCTAAGGAACAAGAATTAGAAAAATTGCATAATGACCTTTGCCTAGAAGAGATTTATTCTAATCCTACTCGAAGTGGAGACGTAAACAAGCAAATATCAAGTGTTGAAAAAGAACTTGAAAATCTTTACGCAACTTGGGAAGACTTTATAGCGGAAATAGACTAAAAAACATTCACTACTCAGTCATTGTAATATGTAACTGTTCAACTGCTATTTTAATCACATCTAAAGGTTCTGCATGTAGGTTGTCCTAATAGAACAACCTACATGCAGAACCTTGATGATTATAGCTGTTTTTTCACATTATCAAAAGCTTTTTTCACTAAATCTAGCTGATTTTCTCCAGGATCATAGTTTGAAAATTTTACTTCGTTATATATATCAGTCATTTCGTCAAGATAGTTATCATCTTCAATATTTGCCTTGGTTGTATTTTTAATTG
>JAJXYA010000431.1:0-4753 GCA_021780795.1 Bacillota bacterium
AAAGACTGAAAAAAAGAATGAAAAATATTTAACGGAACTGAAATATTTTAGAGATAAATATGTAAACTCTGTAAACTTAATTGGAGAAAGTGCTAAGTTAAATGAAATAAAGGAATTAATAAATTATGTTGCAAAAACTGATGCTACTATTTTGATTACAGGTGAAACTGGAAGTGGTAAAGAAATTGTAGCAAAAGAAATTCATGAGAAAAGTATTAGAAAAGACTTTCCATATTTAAAAGTAAATTGTGCAGCAATTCCAGAAACTTTAATTGAATCTGAACTTTTTGGCTATGAAAAGGGAGCATTTACAGGTGCACAAAACAAGGAAAAACTAGGTGTATTTGAAACTGCAAATGGAGGGACTATATTGCTGGATGAAATAGGAGAAATGCCATTAAATATGCAGTCAAAGCTTTTAAGAGTGCTTCAAGAAAGGGAAGTTACCAGATTAGGAGGAACTAAGTGTATTAAACTTGATGTAAGGGTAATTGCTTCAACAAATCAGGATTTGATGGAACTTGTTGAAAAAGGAAAATTTAGAGAAGATTTATTTTATCGTTTAAATGTAGTGCCTATTGAGATCCCGCCTTTAAGAGAAAGAAAAGGTGATATAATGCTGTTGGCGTATAACTTTTTAGAAAAAAATAATTCAAAATACACTAAGGAAAAAAGCTTTGATAAACGTTCTATAGAGGCTTTAGAAAGTTATAATTGGCCAGGTAATGTAAGAGAACTTCAAAACATTATAGAAAGGCTAGTTGTGGTAGATGATGATAAGTATATTACGCATGATGATGTGATTAAAATATTAGGAAGAAACAATAACTTCGATTATATTAAAAATAAAAGTTTAAAAGAAGCAGTGTATTCTTTAGAGAAAAAAATGATAGAGGATGCGTTAAGAGACTATAAGAGCACTTATAAAGCGGCAAAAGCATTAGGGGTTTCTCAGCCTACTGTATTTAGAAAGGCAACAGCTTTTGGTATAAAGCTTGAAAGTTCTGATTAAAATAATTTAAAAACTATTTGTATAGAAAAAAGCAAGAAAATATTTTATTAAAAAATTATGTAAAAAAACGTTTTTAAATTTCATAGAATATTGTAATTCAAGAATGAATTGTGAAAATATCTATGTAAATAAAAATGTATTTTTACATATTTTTTTGTGAAAAAACATGAAAAATATTAAGAAAACGATTGAAATTGAAGTGAAAACGTTATATAATATATTTAACATTACAGAAAATAATGAAACAGCTGTGAAAAAAGTCAAATTTATCGATCGAAATTTGACACTGTGTGTTAATTGTTATTAAAAAATTTTGGAGGGGTTTTTTATGTCAGATATGACTACTAAAGTAAGTGGCAGTAATGAACTAGTGGAAGATAAATTATCTTTTGGAAAAATTTTTGTATATGGCACTGGTAACTTTGCATCTCAATTATCATGGACGATGGTTAGTACTTATTTAACATTATTTTATACAAATGTATTCGGTTTAGCTACAGGTTCAATTGCAATACTTTTTCTAGTTGCAAAAATATGGGATGGTATTTTCGACCCTATACTTGGCGGTATAATGGAGAGAACGCATACAAGATTTGGAAGATTCAGACCTTTTATGCTTATTGGAGCACCACTGTTGGTCGTATTTACGGTATTGACATTTACAGTTCCTGGGTTTGGTTCAACAGAAAAACTTGTATATGCTTATATTACTTATATAGGATTAAGTATGTCTTATTCCATGGTTAATGTTCCTTACTTGGCTTTGCCTGCGGTAATGACAAGAGATTCAAAAACAACAAACAGATTGTTTGCAGCACAAATGCTTGGTATGTGCATTGGTATGATTGCATTAAACTATTTTACATTACCATTAATCAATTACTTAGGTCATGGTGTTGAAAAATCTGGATATCAACTTACAGCAGCTATATATGCTGTAGTATCATTACCAATATTCTTATTAGTGTTTTTGACTTCAAGAGAAAAAGTTGAAATTAAAAAGGAAGATACAATTCCTGCAAAGGAAGCATTAAAAATAATTGCAAAGAACAGACCATTAATATCAACAACAATTTATACTATAATTTCTATGGTTGGTATGTTTGGAAGATTGGGAGTAGCTGTATTTTTCTATATTTATGTTGTAAAGAGAATGGATCTTATAACTTTGTTTATGATGATGCAAACTATAGTAGGTATGTTTGTTATGCCTTTTGCACCAAGATTTATTGAAAAGTTTGGCAAAAAGAATACTTGTATAATTGCTATGATAATTCAAGCTATAGGAATGCTTATGATATTCTTTGGTAATCCAGCTAATATACCATTATTAATAATATCGCATATAGTATATGGTTTAGGTTATATTTCAGGTCCTTGTGGAAGTGGAATGACAGTTGATTCTATAAACTATGCAGATGTAGAGTTGGGTGGACGTGCAGATGGTACATCCTTTGCTATTCAAGTTCTTGCAACAAAGTTTGCCACAGCAATTGGACAAGCTTTAGGCGTATTTTTACTTGGTGTATTCGGATATGTTGCAGGACCTCCAGGAGCAATTTCAGCTTCGGTAGCACAAGGCATTAATATTACAGCAAATCTATTTCCAGCAGCATGCTTCTTATTAGCTATAGTTCCTCTATTCTGGTACAATTTATCTGATAAAAAGATGGAAGAAATACATGCAAAAATTGCAAGCAGAAACGTACAAGCATAATAAGATAAATGTCATTATATAAAAAAAGTAGCCTAAAATGGCTACTTTTTTATGTTGGTTGAATCTCTAATAATTATTTCATGATCTATAATAACCTTTCTGCTTCTAGACATATCACCGTTTATTAGAGAAATAATCATATTTACTGCTTCTATACCGATTTCTTTAAAGGATTGATCAACTGTTGTGATGGAGGGCTCAAAAAATTCTGTGATTTCAGAATTGTCAATTCCAGCAACGGCTATTTCATCAGGGATAGAAATTCCTGATTTTTTTAATCTGTAAATGCAGCCTACTGCTAATGTATCAGAAATACAAAATATTGCATCAGGTCTGTTTTTTAACTGTAATATTTTTTTTGTAGCATCACTACCGCCATCTATAGTGAAATCGGAATAGAAAGTAAGAGAAGGATCATAAGCTATGTTATTATCGATTAATGCATGTTTGTAACCTTTTTCTCTATCAGCTTCGAATAGCGAAAAATTATCATCTGCTCTTATTGTTATTATTGCTATGCTTTTTTTTCCTATATTAATAAGATGAGATACTATATCGTATGCGGTTTTATATTCATCAGAAGCAACGATATAATTATCTCCAAGGTCTAGTGATGATTTTCCTATTTGTATTACGGGATATTGAGTTAATATTTGTTTAAGTTCATTATCATAGTCGGTTATATCTAGTGAAACAATACCAGCTATAACATTATTGTTTAATATTTTGAAAATTTCTTTTAAATCATTAGAGCAGTTATTGCTGTTGCAATAATGATACATTACACTGTATCCATTTGCAGCAGCTGTATCGTTGATGTTTGTAAATAAATCTTCAATTAATACGCTAGAAATAACTAGAATGATTTTTGAATTAGATCTTTTTCCTTCTTTGTTTTTGCTGACTTTATAGCCTAATTTTTCTATTGCTAGAAGCACTCTCTCACGTTTTTCTGGAGTAACCATAAAACTATTATTTAGCACTCGGGATACTGTTGCTACGGAAACTTCTGCTTCTCTTGCAACATCGACAACTGTTGGCATAATATACCTCCTTGTAATGTAAAAAAATTATATATTTATTGTAAATAATATTGATTTTTATTGAAAACACTTCTCATTATAATTTAAATTTTAGGTAAAATCAATATTTTGAAGGAGCAAATATAAATTATTTGGAATTTTAATAGGTTAAATAAAATGATAAAATTAAATTGATTCTGAAATTATTTTCTGAAAATTTTCAGAAAAAATATTGACTTTCTGTGAAAAAAATAATAAAATTATAGCATAGCATAATTAAAAACAAAAGAAAACGTATAACTAAATTTATTGTTTTTTTAAATCATTTTATGATTTGGAGGGATATTTTTGAAAAATATTAAGATAAAGATTGATGGTAAAGAAATTGAAACAGTAGAAGGTAAGAATATATTAGACTTAGCTTTAGAGTCCGGAATTTATATTCCGCATATATGCCATCATCCAGATTTACCTGAATTAGGTGCTTGTAGACTTTGTATTGTAGAATTTGAAGGAAAGATTTTAACAAGCTGTACTTTAAAAGCCCAAGATGGTATGGAGATAGTTACAAAGAATGAAAAAATAAATAAAAAACGTCAATTAGCAATGGAATTAATTTTAGCTGCTCATCCAGAAGAATGTTCTACTTGCCCTAAATATGGAAAGTGTGAATTGCAAACTTTAATGCAGTATTTAGGAGTTAGTCCAGAAAGACTTAGGAGAAGAGTGAAATCGTTTGCTGTTAATTCTTCAAATCCTTTATTCGATCATGATATGACACGATGTATTTTGTGTGGTCGTTGTGTAAGAGTATGCCAAAAGGTAAGAGGAGTAGAAGTTCTTGATTATGAAAAGAAAGGCAATGAAGTGTATATTGGAACTTCTCTTAACAAGATTTTAATAGATGCCGATTGTAGATTTTGTGGTGCTTGTGCAGAGGTTTGCCCAACAGGTGCCATTAGAGATAAAAAAGAATTGATTGATTTAAGTAAACCAAAAGAA
>JAJXYA010000431.1:4763-7982 GCA_021780795.1 Bacillota bacterium
AGTTCCTTGTAAGAATATATGTCCAGCAGGAACAAACATTCCAAGATATATAAGGTTTGTTAAGGAAGGCAAATATGATGAGGCTACAGCAGTAATAAGGGAAAAACTTCCTATTCCTAAAATTTTAGGACATATATGCAGTCATCCATGTGAAGCTGGGTGCAGAAGAAGTGAAGTAAATGAACCAATATCGATTAGAAACATAAAGCTTTATGCAGTTGAACATGATAAAGAACAAATATGGAAAGCTAAAAGAAAACTAAATTCTAATAGCGGAAAAAAAGTATCGGTAATTGGAGCAGGACCAACAGGACTTACTGCAGCCTATTATTTAAAAAAGCAGGGGCATGAGGTTACTATTTATGAAGCTATGCCTTACGCTGGAGGAATGACAAGAGTAGGTATTCCGGAATATAGACTTCCAAGAGATGTAATACAAGAAGAAGTGGATATGATTACAGATATTGGTGTGAAGCTTATTACAAATAAGAAGATAAAAAATTATGAACAATTGTTAAAGGATGGACAAGATGCTGTTTTAGTAGCTATAGGTTCACATAAAGGAGTGCGTCTTCCTATAGAAGGAAATGATTTAAAAGGCGTATATCTAAATACAGATTTTTTAAGAAAAACTAGTTTAAACGAAAAAATACAATTAGGAGATAAATTAATAGTACTTGGAGGAGGTAATGTTGCTTTTGATTGTGCACGCTCTGCAGTTAGATTAGGGGTTAAAGAGGTTCATCTTGCATGTCTTGAAGATGAAAGTACAATTCCTGGTTCAGAGGAAGAAGTCAAAGCAGCAGAAGAAGAAGGAATTAAAATTCATTACGCTAAATCTTTTTCTAAAATAATTGGAATTAATGGAAGTGTTTCTGGAATAGAAATAGTTGATGTAGAGTCCATGAGCTTTGATGAAAATAAAAGGCTTAATATTAAATTAATAGAGGGTTCAAATCATACTTTAGAAATTGATAATGTCATCTTTGCTACTGGGCAAAGGCCGGACCTTTCTGAAGAAGATGGTTTTACACTTGGAAGAGGAAATACAATAGTTGTAAATGATAAGCTTGAAACTAATATAAAGGGAATATTTGCTGCTGGTGATGTTATTTATGGAACTAATTCAGTTATTAAAGCGGTAGCATCTGGAAGAGAAGCAGCTACAGCTATTGATAAATTTTTGGGGGGAGATGGAGAAATAAATGAGGTACTAGCTCCAAAGGATGTACAAGAGGATTATATTGGAAAAATAAAAAGTTTTGGATATAAAAATAGAATTTTGCCTAAAGTGGTTGATATTAATACTCGTAAATGTAATTTTGATTCTGCAGAAAATGGTTTTAGCTGTGAAGAGGCTACAGAAGAAAGTAGTAGATGTTTAATGTGTGATTTACGTCTTAAATTAGCAAAACCAAGAACATGGAATGATTATACAGAATAAGTTTGGGAGGTAACTAGTTATGAGTATTAAACAAATATTAATGAGAAACTTTGATGATATAAATTTTGAATATAAAGGACTCAATGTAGCTAAAAGCATGTCTAAATTGGAGGCAATAAATCTTCTAAAGAAAACAAATTTGGTTGAGAGTGGTTACTATTATGAGAAGATTTGGGAAAAGTATGATGATATAAAGGACTGTAAAATTAATAATATAGTAGTTGGTTTTAATAATAATGATGATAGATTTGTTCAGATGTGTATTTTAGAAAAAGATGCTTTCAGTATTTTTGAAGGTATGGCAATCGTGGGAGAAATATTAGAAGTTTCAAAAGGTACATTATATATTCCAAAAGAAAAAGATAGCATAATAGAAACTTTAGAAAGAAAATTAAAGGAAGCAGATTTACAAGGCTTTAAAATTGAAATTATTGTTGGAAAAATAGATTCAAGAGAGTTAGGCGAAGAAATTTTAGTTCATCATGTGGAAACAGCAGCAGCAATTTCTGCAATGTTTAATCTTGGAGAACAATTTGTACAAACTAAGATTATAGCTGTAGATGGTTCAGTTGAAAAGCCAGGCATTTCTGAAGTTATAATTGATAGTAATATTAAAGAGATAATTGATAATATAGCTGGTGGCGCAAAAGGAAATATAAAAGCAATTGTTTTAGGTGGAAAAACGGGAAGGTGCATAACTGAAGAAGATGCAGAAACAGGAAGTTTTTTAGGTTTTGGAATTAATGAAATAAATGTACTTAGTAGTGAGAGTTGCATTGTAGATTTTGCCAAACAAGGAATAACAAAAGTATATGAAAATACATGTGGTAAATGTACTTTTTGCAGAGAAGGAGCATATCAGCTAAGTCAAATACTATCAGATGCAGTAGAAGGAAGAGGAAAAAGTGAAGATATTGAGCTTATGGAAGAAATTGCAGATGAGATGGCTGAAGAAACAAATTGCAGTTTTGGATTAACAGCATCAGAATTTGTAAGAACATCTTTAAAGTTATTTAAAAGTGAGTATGAATCTCATATAAAAAGAAAAAATTGTCCAACAGGATATTGCAAGGCTTTCTCAATAATAGCTATAAAAGGAGATTTGTGTGATAGCTGTGGTGAATGCATGGATGTATGTGAATATGATGCAATTGAAGGCAAAAAGAAATATATTCATATGATAGATGAATTTGAATGTACAAAATGTGGTAAATGTATCGAGGTATGTCCAAACAATGCAATTGTTAAAATTGCAGCAAATAAATCAGTGGGACCAGATAAGTTGACTCCAGTTGGAAAGTGGAAAAAGAGATAAAGATTTTTAAAAATAAATTAGATAGGAAATTAATATCCTATTTATATATAAATAAAGGAGAGTATGAAAATGAAAGTATTAGGATTATCTTTTGGTAGAAAAATGAAATGTGGCGAAATAATGGTTAAGGAAGCTTTGTTTAAAGCTAAAGAAGCAGGTGCAGATGTAAGATTTATCAATACAGTAGATATGAACATACAGCATTGTAAAGGTTGTGGCGCTTGTAGTGCTGCAAGAGATCGCGGTAAGGAAGTAAAATGTATAATTAAAGATGATTATGAAATTCTAGAACAGGCAGTGCTAGATGCAGATGCAATCGTTATTGCAGCTCCAGTATATGCTATTGCTCCAGTAGGTCAATTTAAAAACTTTATAGATCGTTTTGGACCATCACGTGATAGAGCAGCACTTTTAGCTGAACAAGACAAGAGAAAAAAAGAAGGAAAACCTCTTTTAGATG
>JAJXYA010000019.1 GCA_021780795.1 Bacillota bacterium
ACCCTTAGGAAAAGAAGGCTTAACCCAGCTTACCATTGCCTTTCCCCATTCGATATGAACAAGGCTTAGTTCGAATATAAAGGATATTCCTATTAGAGAGACAAATCCAATAATCCATTTTTCTAGTTTTTTATAAGAATTTGTATATAACATCCATAAAATCAGAAATAAAACTAATACGGTTCCAAGTTTTATAGGTATACCAAATAGCATGTTTAAAGCTATAGCACCACCAAGAAGTTCTGCAAGGGCAGTGGATACTGCAGCTAGCACTGCAGAGCCAAGCACCACTTTATTCAGCCTTGGCTTTAATGTGGAAGTAGATGCTTCAGATAAGCAATTTCCTGTAACAATTCCAAGATGGGCAGCATTATGCTGAAGAACAATTAGCATAATAGTTGAAAGTGTTACCATCCAAAGAAGGGTATATCCATAATTAGCACCAGCAGAAACATTTGATGCCCAGTTTCCAGGGTCTATAAAGCCTACAGTTACAAGGAGTCCAGGTCCAATATATTTTAAAAAATCTAATGCCATAAGTTTAGGTTTGTGATCTTTTTTTGAAAAATTTTTAATAAATGATAAACTCACTATAACACATCCGTCCTATATTATTGTTATAACATATATTATATAGTAACTATTATTAAAATCAATATGAAAGTTAATAAAGAAAATTAGACAACAATAAGTATATTTTCTTTTCAAATACATTGCATATTTATGATATAAACTTCTTTTATGGTACAATTAATGTTATCAATAGTTAGTTGTTCACTAAAAATATACAAAAAAGTAAACAATATTTAACTACATAATCTAGTGTTTAAGAAGGAATGATGATATAATAGTGGTAATGAATGTTGCTTTATTGGAGTTGAATTATTTTATGTAATTTAAACTAAAATAAAGCTTTTTTCATAAATACACATGTAAAATGATTATTGTCTGAATTTTTGGAAATGATTAATAATAAGCTTTTATTCTTGATAAGTAAGATCAATTATTTAAGCACTATATAATATATTATAAAAGTTTAATTTAGCCACTTTAGTGGTCTTTGAGGAGGAATTAATTATGGCAATTAGTTTAAAAAAAGGTCAAAAAGTAGATTTAACTAAAACTAATCCTGGCCTTGTTAATGTTATTGTTGGACTTGGATGGGATACTAATAAGTATGATGGGGGAGCTTCCTTTGACTTAGATGCAGCGGTTTTCTTGACTGGAACAAATGGAAAAGTAGCATCTGATAATGATTTTATTTTTTATAATAATCCAAAGGATTCAGCTGGATCTGTAACACATCTAGGAGATAACAAAACTGGTGATGGTGATGGCGATGATGAACAAATTAAAATTGAATTAAGTAAAGTGCCAACTTCTGTTGAAAAAATAAGCTTTACTGTAACAATTCATGAAGCTACTCAAAGGTGTCAAAATTTTGGACAAGTTTCTAATGCATTTATTAGAATTTTTAATGAAAATAATAATGAGGAATTAATAAGATATGACTTAAGTGAAGATTATAGCATTGAAACTGCAGTAGTAGTAGCTGAACTATATCGTCACAATGGAGAATGGAAGTTCAATGCAATAGGAAGTGGGTTCGAGGGTGGACTAGCTGCACTTTGTAATAACTTTGGAATTAGTGTAGATTAACGACATTTCAGAATGGTCGATGATGATTAATAAGGAGGAATAACTATGACAATTAACTTAAGTAAAGGTCAAAAAATTGATTTAACCAAGGGCAATCCAAGCTTAAAGAGAGCAGTTATAGGCCTTGGTTGGGATACGAATAAATATTCAGGCGGAGGAGATTTTGATTTAGATGCTTCAGCCTTTTTAGTAGGGTCAAATGGAAAAACTAATAATGATCTAGACTTTATATTTTATAATAATTTAGAACATTCTACAGGATCTGTTATACATACTGGTGATAATAGAACTGGAGAAGGTGATGGAGATGATGAGCAATTAATCGTTGACTTTGCTAAATTGCCTTCAGATATTGATAAAATTGCAATTACAGTAACTATATATGATGCAATAGCTCGTACACAAAACTTTGGTCAAATTTCTAATGCCTTTGTTAGGGTAGTAAATGAAGATACTAATGAGGAAATCCTAAGATATGACCTATCAGAGGACTTTTCAGTAGAAACGGCATTGGTATTTTGCGAAATATATCGTAATAATGGAGAATGGAAATTTAGTGCAGTAGGAAGTGGTTTTCAAGGAGGCCTTTCAGCCCTTTGCAAAAATTATGGTCTTGATGCATAGGAAAATACAATATTTAGATTAATCAGTGTACAAAAAGATACACTAGATATAAAGGAGAGCTGGAAAAATGGGTATAAATTTACAAAAGGGTCAAAGAATAAGTCTAACAAAGGATAATCCTGGTTTAAAAAAGACGATGGTTGGACTTGGATGGGATCCAGTACAACAAGCATCTAAGGGGTTATTTGGAGGACTAATGGGAAGTAAGCAAGCACAAATAGATTGTGATGCTTCCGTGCTTATGTTAGATGAAAATGATAAACTAAGAGGAAAAGAAAATATAATTTATTTTGGTAATTTGAAAAGCAAATGTGGTAGTGTTCAGCATATGGGAGACAATCTTACTGGAGATGGTGATGGGGATGATGAGCAAATTCAGGTTGACCTATCAAGCATACCTCAAAATATAGCTAAGCTAGTGTTTGTGGTTAACATCTATGGTGCAGCTCAACGTAAACAACATTTCGGTATGATACAAAATGCTTTTATACGCTTAGTAAATGCTTCAGATAACAAAGAAATGCTTCGTTTTAATTTAACTGAGCAATACTCTGGCAAAACTGGTTTATTTGTTGCTGAGATTTATCGCAATAATGGAGAGTGGAAGTTTGTAGCTGTGGGAGAAGGGGATATGTCAGATGGCTTAGGCGAAATGACAAAAAAATACCAATAGGTATAGCAAACTTAAATAAATTATAGATAAATATATTAATATATTTATAAGAGGAATAGAAGTCAGTGATGTAGAAAATGAGGGATTTGTCATTTTCTACATTTTACTGTAAAAGAAAATTATACAAACTTTAGAAAGGTGGATAACATGAAATATTTTAATGAAGAGAGCTCAAAAGTTTTAAATGAGCTTAAGGTTGATAGTAGTAAAGGACTATCAAGCATAGAGGTTAAAGAGAGACTAGAGAAGTATGGTGCCAACGAATTTACTAAACAAGAAAAGGGCTCTATATGGGATAGTATTAAGGAAGCAATAACTGAGCCCATGATGATAATACTTTTAGCTGCAGCCGTAATTAGTGCACTAGTAGGAGAAGTTCAAGATGCTATTGGTATAGTATGTGCCGTAGCTGTGGGCATTAGCATAGGGATCTTTACAGAAGGAAAATCACAAAAAGCTGCAGATGCACTTTCAAAAATGACAGAAAATATAGAGGTAAAAGCATTACGTAACGGTAAAATCGTTCAAGTAAGTAAAAGTGATTTAGTGCCTGGTGATATAGTTTTAATTGAGACTGGTGATATGGTACCAGCAGATGGAAGACTTATAAGTAGCATAGATTTAAAGGTTAGAGAAGATATGCTTACAGGAGAATCAGAGGATGTAAGTAAAGATGCAGAACTTATAATAGAAATGGAAAATATAAAAGCTAAAGATAAAAATATTGTACAAGACCCTATTCCAGCAAAACAGAGAAATATGGTTTTCGGAGGGACACTTATTGCCTATGGTAGAGCTAGCTTTGTAGTTACTTCCACAGGTGACAACTCTCAAATGGGAGAAATAGCTAAGAACCTTGAGGAAAGTGATTTGGAAACGCCACTTCAAGCAAAGCTTGGAGATTTAGGTGGTAAGATTTCAAAAGTATCAAGTGCTATAGCTGCGGTATTATTTATAATTATGATTATAAAAATGGTTTTAGCAAAAACTTTAACAGCAGATACCTCTGGAATATTTGCATTTTTACAGTCGGTTGAACCAGTAAAGACTGCCTTTGTTGTATGTGTTGCTTTAATTGTTGCAGCTGTTCCAGAAGGGCTTCCAACAATGATAAATATGACACTTGCAATAACTATGCAGAAAATGGCTAAGATAAATGCCTTGGTTACTAAAAAAGAAGCATGTGAGACAATAGGATCTGTAAGTGTAATATGCTCAGATAAAACAGGTACACTTACTCAAAATAGAATGACTGTGGAAAAGGTTTATTTAAATGGTAAGTTTAAAGAAAGAAATGAATTGAGTGATAGAAACAACTACTTTATAGATAACTGTCTTGTAAATTCAACAGCAGATATTGAAAAGGATGATAAAGAAGTTAAATATTTAGGTAGTGCAACAGAATGTGCTCTTCTTTTATACAATGATGCTTGTGACTATGTACAAGAAAGACAAAGTGCAAAGATAGCCCATCAAATTCCATTTAGTTCAAAGCGTAAAAGAATGAGTACCGTTATAGAAGGTGATGAAGGTGCTACAGTATTAACAAAGGGAGCGCCAGAGGTTATCTTAGAATTATGTAAATATGAACATGTTAATTGCATGGAAGTAGAGTTGGATACGGATAGAAGGAAAGAAATACTAGATGAAATTGAGAAACTTCAGAGAAAATCTATGAGAGTACTTGGATTTGCATATAGAAACATAAATGAAGAAGTAGCTATGGCATCTGAACAAGGCACTTTAGAAAATGACTTAGTATTTACAGGATTCGTAGGAATAAAAGATCCTCTAAGACTTGAAGTTAAAGAAGCCGTAGAAACTGCTAAAAAAGCAGGGGTTTCTACAAAAATGCTTACAGGGGATAATATTAATACGGCTATAGCTATAGGTGAAGAATTAGGATTACTTGATGGTAAACACAGAGCGGTAGAAGCTACTTATATAGACACATTATCTGATGAGGAGCTTAAAAAAGAAATAACTACCATTTCAATAGTAGCACGTTCAAAACCTGATACAAAGATGAGAATAGTAGAAGCTCTTCAAAGTAATGGAGAGGTAGTGGCAGTAACCGGAGATGGAATAAATGATGCTCCAGCCCTTACTAAAGCAGATGTAGGTATAGCTATGGGTATAGCTGGAACTGAGGTTAGTAAAAACGCAGCAGATATAATCTTAACTGATGATAGTTTTGGAACTATTGTAAAAGGGATTAAGTGGGGAAGAGGTATTTATGAAAACTTCCAAAGATTTATTCAATTCCAGATAACAGTAAATATAATTGCATTCTTAACAGCAATTTTGTCTGTAATATTTGACTTTGAAATGCCATTCACTACAATACAACTCTTATGGGTAAATATTATAATGGATGGTCCGCCAGCGCTTTCATTAGGTCTAGAACCAGTAAGAGACGCTGTTTTAAACAGAAAACCTACAAATAGAAATGCTAGTATTATAACTAAACAAATGATAAAGAACATGATTGCCAATGCTGTTTATATAACTTTTATTATCATGATTCAGATGAAGTTTAATATATTAGGAGTTAAACTACCAGAAGTAGGAACTAAAGGACCAAACGAAATGCAGACAGTGCTATTTGCAGTATTTGCTTTTAGTGCATTATTTAATGCTTTTAACTGTAGAGAGTTTGGAACAGATAGTATATTTCCGAACCTTACAAAAAACACTATATTCCTAAAGATAATTACAACTACAGCAGTAGCACAAATATTTGTAACAGAAGTATTTTCAGGCTTCTTTAATGCAGTACCTTTAAGTATTACTATGTGGTTAAAGATAATTATTTTATCTTCTCTTATAATAGTAGTTAATGAAGTTGCAAAGTTAATTATAAAGCCGTTTGTAAAGAAGGAACAACAAACACAATTAGAATCAGAGGAAAAGATAGCAGCTTAATGCTTAGAAACATGAAAATAAATAGATTAGCAAAATGATTTGTTATTAATTTTTATGTAGATAAAATTAGAAAGGTCCACATTATTGATTGAAATCAATAATGTGGACCTTTTTGTATTAGATAATCTACTTAGTATAGGAACATATCTCATCTTCTGAAATATCGTTAATTTCATGGAACTTTTGGTGGACTTTATCTAAAATTTCTTCACCTGCAAATATACCAGATTTTTTCGTAATATACACATTATCAGCAAGCTCTTTTACAGGAAGCTTAAATAGTAATTCTCCATGTGAAGGAATTATTCCATAACTTGAAGGTTTAATCATAGGGTAGTCCAGTAGAGAATCACCAGCAGCTATAAATGTATTTATATTTTCTAACTGCATTATGTAGTGTATAGGATCATATTTATTTATACAATTAGGTACTATATATACCTTTCTTCCTTGCTTTGATACGCTATAATCATGTTTTGAGCAAAAGGAGCGTAGTATTTCAAGGTAATCTAGATCTATTTGATCATTTGAAAGCATATTAGTCAGCTTGTCCTCATCTACTATAGAGTATATAAACAAATCCTCGCAAGTTTTATATGATTTTACGAAATTACTTTCTAAAAAGAAGCTACATAATTTTATCATAGTTCTAACGGATACAATTTCCTTAATTTTATTAGAAATTATATCTGACCAAGCTGTAAGCTCTATACCATTCTTAAGAATGATACCGCCATTGGCTACGATGGCATATTTAGGCTTTATTACATCATAAAAATACTTAATCCTCTTATATTCCTTTGGAGAACGGGTGGTGGCAGGTATAAAAAGCATACTTTCATTTATATGTTCCAGTGTATCCTTCATGGGTTTAGTAATAAAACTGCAACTATTATTATAAAAATCCACTGGGAAAAGTTTTTTTTCATCAACTAATTTACAATGCCTTGAAGAAAATATAAGTGTGCTATCAAGGTCCGAGGCAAATATCATAAAAACACATCCTTTGATTACTTATTAAATCATCATCTGCGATGCTGCAATATTAACGACTTCAGAAGGATATTTAGATTCCCTCTGAAGTTTTATACTTGTTATAGCATGCAACTCCCACTTAAAGAAGCGCGAGACTTTCCTTCTGAAATGTCGTTAAATATCTTCTTTTTCTTTAGCTTTAATAATACCACAGCAGGAATAGCACATATCTGTATATATTTCTACAGGAATGTTTTTTTCTTCAGCTAGCTTAAATATATGCTTTAAGTTAGGATTCTCAAAGGAGTCCACTAGAATTTTCCAAGGTATTCTTCTTAGAAGTACTCGTGTAGTTTCTCCAATTCCAGGTTTTATAAGATTAATATTATTAATGTGAAATTTATGTTTAATACTTTCTATATCTTTAAGTCCCTTGCAGCTAAAAAAGTTACCATTAAACTCAATATCAGCGGCAACTTCTGCAATATTTGGTGTATCTAATGATTTAGATATATGAGCTTCATCTATATCATTGAAACAGTTACATATCTCATCAATATAGAAATTAGAAACATCCACTGGCAACAGTTCTCTATAAAATTTAGTACCGTGAAAATCATTACTATTAATAAAATTATCATTAAGTACAGTCCTACTTACAAGTCCTGAGACAGTAGAATTAAGACAAGCACTTGGAATTAAAAAATCCTCTCTTGTACCGTAAATAAGGGTACAGTGAGCGGGGTCAGATAACACTGCTAGGTTTGAATTTAGATTTATATTAAACTCTTCATAAAATTCTTTACAAGCTGATGTTAATGTGTGCTGAATAACACCTTTACCTGTCCAACCATCAATGAATTGTATTTCTGCAGAGGGGTGATTTTTTAATATATATGTAAGTGCATTTTTATCTATACCTTTATCACGAATAATGGAAATACTGTAATGCGGTACAGATATATTATATTTAAACTTAATATATCTTTTAATTAATATGCCAATAGGAGTACCAGCTCTAGCAAGAGAAACCAAAACAATATTATTACCTCTTGCAGCTATAATTTTTTCGCTTAAT
>JAJXYA010000186.1 GCA_021780795.1 Bacillota bacterium
ATGTCCTTGCATAGCAGAAGGATAAGCAGGCATAAACTTTATAGGCTCGAAATATTTTTTTGATGTAGTTTGAACTGTGGCAGTTGTGCCAAAGCTTATACTTGCACACTCTGTGTCTAAACATCCGTTTCCTAAGGTCTCACTTCCTTTATCTGAGGCCCCAGCAATTAAAGTTGTTCCCTCTCTAATACCTGTAAGTTCCGCCGCTTCCTTGGTTATTTGCCCAATGGTTTCACCTGGATTAACAAGTACAGGTAATTTTTCTCGCTCTACTCCAAAAAGCGTCCACATAAAACTTATATTGCTTTTAGGCCAACACTTATTTTTATAATCAAAGGGTATATGTGCTATTTGATTCGCTATTGAATCTACAATTTTTCCAGTAAGCTTAAAATGAAAATATGCTGAAAGAAGAATATATTTATCTGTTTTTTCCCAAATTTCTGGTTCATGCTGCCTTATCCAATAAGCCTTGCCCTTTTTTTGAGAGATTTTGATAGCTTCTTTCATTCCTATAGTTTTAAAAGCTAAATTTTCAATACTTGAGAAATCCTTAACCTTATCTGCTACTCTTTGGTCAAGCCAAAGTATTGCTGGCCTCAGTACATTGCCCTCTTTATCAAGGTTAATGCAAGTATCTCTCAAGGTTGTTACAACTACGCCTTCAACCTTGTGCCAAATATCTTGGCAATCCTCTTTAAGCTCTTTGCAAACTATACATAAATTATCCCAATATACCTCTGGATTCTGTTCTGCCCATCCTGGATAATTAGAAAAGTAAGGTTCAAACTCTCTTTTTTTCTTGCCAATCAATGTACCATTTTTGTCAAAGATAAGTGCTCTTATACTTTGTGTTCCACAATCTATGGCAAGTACATATTTATCACTCATTTTTATCCCCCTTAGCTATTTGAAATAAAACTATTAATTATTTTATTGAAGATGCTTTACAATAAATACATACTAGAAGTAGCTATAATATTAGCCCCTGTATTTAATATATTTTCTATAATTATATCTCCATTATAAACTCTATGCTCTAAATTAATCTTATTTATTTCCTGCATAAGGGTAAATATTTTACCTTTTGGTATTTCTCTATCTGTTCTAACAGCTAATCGTGGTATATCCTTGTATATGGTTTTAACAGTAGTACATATGGTCCTCATAGGACTGGTCATTTCATTTACTGCAAATTCTTTACCCTTAGGACATAAATTGCCTTGCACAATCCATTCCCCATTAACCTTTTCTATAGAAAGTCTGCATCCATTTGGACATACAATACAAGTTAGCGTTTCACTTTCTATTAACCTCTGCTCTTTATCCTTAAACATAACAATTTCTAGTTTATCTATATTAAAATTAACTTTAGATAAATCTATTTTTATCCGTTCCATTTCTGGAGGCTTTAAACTCTTATATTTTCTTTTAAATAATACGTCCTCTCCTTGTAACACTTGTACTTCTACATTGTTTATAACCTCTCTTGACCTAAAATATAAAGTAACTTCCTCATTTTCTGAAGCACTATTTATATATTGAGGAACTACATATAAAAAATCTTTACACTCCTTATCAATGTGTATAAGTTTACTTTTCTCCTTGTTTTTTACATATAGAGCTGCACTTTTTCCTGAAAGTTTCCCACTTTCCGAAACATAGTCTACAAGGTCATTTACATGTAAGGCATTCCCACAGGAGAAGATTCCAGAAACACTAGTCATAAAATTTTGATCAACTAGTGGTCCCTTTGTAGCACTATCTATGTCAACGTTAAGCATTTCAGCAATTTCGTTTTCAGGAATTAATCCAACTGATAGTATAATTGCATCACAACTCACAATTTCTTCTGTATATTTTATAGGTTTCATATTTTCATCTACTTGCATAACTTCTACAGCCTCAACTCTTTCGTCTCCAAAAATTCTTGTTATAGTATGAGATAAATATAAGGGGATATAATAGTCCTCTAAGCATTGCACAAGGTTTCTACTAAGCCCTGATGGAGTATCTTTAGCCTCATAAACTGCCACCACTTTCGTTCCTTCTAAGGTAAGTCTTCTTGCCATTATTAATCCAATATCGCCACTACCTAGAATTACGCATTTTCTGCTGAGTAACTACCCATTTATATTCACAAGATATTGTGCAGTTCCAGCACTGAAAATTCCTGCAGGTCTAGTACCATTTATGAATACTTGTTTAGAAGTCCTTTCTCTGCATCCATTAGCTAGTATTAAACTTTTTGCTTGTATCTTAAAATTCCCCTCGCAAGAGTTTACAAGAGTTAAAGTGAAAATGTCCTCTTGCTTTTCTACCTTTACAACATAAGTGGAAGTAAACACTGGAATATTCATATCCTTAACCATTTTTATATATCTCTCTGCATATTCTGGGCCTGATAATTTCTCTTTAAAGGTAATAAGCCCAAACCCATCATGTATACACTGCTTTAATATCCCTCCTATTTTCTTCTCTCTCTCTATTATAAGTGTATCAGCACCTTGTTCTTTAGCTGATATAGCAGCAGCAAGTCCTGCAGGTCCACCCCCTATTATGACAACATCAAATATATCCATTTCCCCATCTCCCTATGATGATTTAAGATTATTCTTTGTTTCACCAACTACGATATTTGAGTCTTTGCCCTTCTTAGTTATATCCTGTATGTCTTGCCCTGTTTCTTCTTTTATAATCTCCATAACTAAAGGCATACAAAAACCCCCTTGGCATCTTCCCATACCAGCCCTAACTCGTCTCTTAATTCCGTCCACTGTTCTCACATGTAAGGGAGATTTTATTGCATCTATTATTTCTCCCCTACTTATTTCTTCACATCTACAAACTATTTCTCCGTAATCAGGTCTCTTTTTTATTAGCTTATTTCTTTCCTCAAAACTAAGCTTACTTAAATCTGGTATGCCTTGTCTTTTAGGATTCCAATTTTCTTTTTTCATAACTTTCATGACTTTGCATAAACTTTCTATTGTCATTTTTTCTATTTCCTCGGCAATAGCAGGTGCTGATGCAAAACCTGGTGATTGTATACCTGCCGCATAAATCATGTTTTTTAAATATTCCGACTTCTCTATAATGAAATCTTCCTCATAGGTTGCAGCTCTTGTTCCTGCACAATAAGTTATTACGTCTGCTGGCGAAAGCCCTTTAATTAAGGGAAGATGTGTTTTAAGAATTTTGTTTATATTTTCTCTGTTGGTAGAATAATCCTCTTTAAAGGGCTGCTCATAGGCATCTGGTCCCACTAAAATGTTTCCATCTATGGTCTTTATTATTCCGCCCCCTTTAGTATTCCCTTTCCTAAGAGAGGTACTAGGTTTTGCTATTATTGAATTTATTAACTTACCTTTCTTCTTATCAAGTAGAATAATCTCACCTTTTCTTGGATGTATTGTGAAAAACTGATCCTGAGCCATATCAGCAATATCATCAGCATAAACCCCTGCAGCATTAATAACTATCCTAGGATAAACCTTTCCTCTATTAGTGGTTACAGAGACTATACTACTCATCTCTTTTTCCATAGCTTTAACTACAGTATTAAGTGAAATCTCCATACCATTGCAAATAGCATTCTCTACATAGGCAACTGTCATCTTGTATGGGGATACCACTGCAGCACTACCGAAAAGTACTGCGCCTTCCAATTCATCACTAATATTAGGTTCCTTGAGTTTTAGATCTCGTTTATTTAAATATGAAACCTCTCCAATTCCTGCTTTTTTTGCCTTTTGCATTATAATAGGAAATACAAGCTTAATCCATCTCTTATCGAAAGCAACAATGGAACCACACTTTTCTATTTCTACTTGAAGCTCTTCCGCCACTTTGGGATATAGCATATTACCACGTACATTTAAAATTGATTTTTTACTACCCAGCTTTGAAGCAATTCCTGGATGTACCATGCCATCATTTCTAGAAGAAGCATGCATAGCTACGTCATCTTCTTTATCTAATAGCAAGATTGAAATATCCCACTTTGAAAGTTCTCGCCCAATGGCACAGCCAATAATACCTCCCCCAATAATGAGTACATCTATCTTTTTACCTTCAAGACTTTTATCTTGCACCAGTGGTTTTTTAATTTCTGGTATAACTAAGTTTTCTACCTCTATTCTATTTACTACTCCCTTATATCCTTTGTTTGCTGCTAGTTTACCTGCTAGTATAACTTCGTCCCAGTAAGACACCCTTCCACTTAATACAATAGAAGAATGCCATTCTGTGCATTCAATATCCTTATTTACATTTTTCTGAATATTTTTTCTAATACTACTTAATTTACTCCTCATAAATTCACCCCTAACATTAGGACGTTCGGACCTCTTATTGTTATTATATGTATTAATTTAAATATAATCAACTAAAATGTAAAATTTAACAAATTATAAAATTTGAAAATAAAATAAGTAACATTTTTATATTGAACTATTTTAATATTAAAAATTTATTCACAAATTACTAATTTTATAATTTCCTATAAAATAAAAAAGACCACTAACAGTGATCCTTTAATCTAATTATAAATTTGCAACCTTTATTAATATCCTGAACTAAATGAATATTGCCTCCATGTTTTTCAATTATGGCCTTTGATATTGCAAGTCCAAGCCCAGTACCACCAGTCTTAGAGTTTCTAGTTGCATCTACCCTAACAAAAGGTTCAAAAATATTTTCTTGAAATTCTTTAGGTATTCCTACTCCATCATCCTCAATAATAATTATGGCCGCATCTCGAGCAATTAAAAGCTTGACGCTAATGGTAATACCAGGACTATTATATTTGATACTGTTTAGTATTATGTTGCTTAAGGCTCTATCTAAGTTTTTTCTATCAAAAAAAATTTCTACTTCATCTTCTGTTATATCAAATTCATATTGCACTCCATTCTGTTCCATCATAGGAACATACCCTGCAATAAGTTCTCTTAAAAACTCACCTATATCATGCTTTTCTATATCTAACTTATATTCTGTGCTTTCAACTCGTGAAAATTCAAAAAGATCTTGAATTAAGTCATTTGCACGCTTACTATTATTATTAATAACTTTTAATAATTTATTTTTATCTTCCGGTAAGATATCATGATTTTCCAATAGGAATTCTGAATATCCCAGTATACTCGTTAAGGGATTTTTTAAATCATGGGATATGTCAAGAATCATTCTTTTTCTATTTTGCTCTGACTTTTCCTTTAGTAAGGTTTCTTGTTGTATTTTTTCTGCCATTAGATTAAAAGCATCCTTGAGCTCTCCTATTTCATTTAAAGAATTAATTTCAACTCGTGCTGAATATTCGCCATTTTTTAATGTATTAACCCCTTCTAAAAGTTTTTTCAAGGGTTTAACAAACATCCTTGATGTAAGTTTAGAATAAAGCACCATTGTAGATAGCAAAAATATAAATATTATAAAAGGAAATATTTTTAAAAAAGTAAGTCTTGTTTTTTTAGGTTTACTGATTGCTTCTAATTGCTCTTTATGTTCAAGACCCCAGGTATAGGTGTCAAAAATACTGTTAGGCATAGCGGTAATTAAAATAAAGTCTTTCTTCTCCCCATATTTACTAGAGTAAATATATCCATCCTTTAAATTATTAGTAACCATATCATGAAAATTTTGCAGTGAATATTTAAAGCCTACTTTATGTTTACTTCCATTTTCCATAACAATAACTAAGTTTTTATCAAGCACTTCAACATAGCCCTTATATTTTATAATATTTGAAACGTTAATATCCTTATAACTTTGCTTTATAATATGTTCTGCTGTAGTATTAACTGTTGGTGAATCCTTATAATTAATGGAAATATAAAATAATAAAGCTCCTATGGTTAGCATGAATATTCCAGCTAAAATAACCAAAAATAAAATATAATTTTTAAATAATTGAGTAGCCATTTTCTTGCTTTTAAAGTATGGGGCCATTTTCTTTAATTTGTTTTTATTAATCATGATGCTGCTCCATTTTATATCCTATACCTCTTATGGTCTTTAAATATTTCGGGTTTTTAGGATCTGATTCAATCTTTTCTCTAATATGACTTATATGCACCATAATAGTATTAGAATCTCCATAATATGAATTCCCCCAAACTATTTCGTATAGTTGCTTTTTAGTATATACTTTTCCTGGATTCTCCAAGATGAACTCAAGTAACCTATATTCCTTTGGGTTTAAAGCTAGCTCTATATTGTTCTTAAAAATACTGCAACTTTCCTTATCAAGCGTTAGCTCTCCAATTACTACTCCAGTTTTATGAGTCTTATTAGAATATTTATAATAACGTCTAAGTTGAGCTTGAACTCTTGCAACTATTTCAATAGGACTAAAAGGTTTTATTACATAATCATCTGCGCCTAGTCCAAGACCAAGAATCTTATCCGCTTCTTCTTCTCTTGCAGTTATAAAGATCACTGGTATTTCACTAGTTTCCCTAATCTTTTTTAGAACCTTAAATCCATCAATTTTCGGAATCATAACATCAAGCAAAGCAATATCTATATCTTTATTTCCAAATATGTCTAAAGCTTGTATACCATCTTCTGCTGTAAAAATCTTATATCCTTCTTTTGATAAATGTATTTCTAGCAATTCTCTTATATCCTGTTCATCTTCTACAATAAGAATATTCATTATGTATCCCTCCTGTCTTATATACATTGTAACCCTAAAGTATGCTCTAACTCAAATAAAAAAAGGGAAAAGCATAACTGTAAGTATTAAGCTGTGATTTTAAGCATCCCATGAAGGTTCGGCATGTAGGATGTTCTGATAGTAGAGCATTCGTTAACAGACTCTAAGTTTATTCCATGAAAAATTTCCTAACGCACTTATTCTACGTCCTGTCTCAAAAGCGCTAGCAGCCCGTCCTGGGCTGCTTACGGAAATTTTTCATTACATAAACTAAGATTCTGTAAAACTCATTATATACTATCTGCCACACTCCTACCTGCTTTCACCTTCATGAATATAATTTACACATATAAATATGAATAATACTTATATGTGTAAATATTAGGTTCCAAAAGGAACCTTAGTATAGAATCATAAACAGATATTAATAATTTTACATTTACATATTCTGTAATATTGTAACATAATAGTAAATTTATAAAGGGGTTTCAATGTATTTATAGAACTGATTATATATTGGAGTAATAAAATTGAAAAGGAGAAAAAATATGGACAATTTTAAATTACTTAGCAATAAATACATTAAAGTTATTTTAATTACGGTTATCATTATAGGAGCTTTCTCAACCTTTCAGTATAAAAAATATCTAGACACTAATGTAATAAGATTTAAAAATGAAAACTTTGAAAAACTAGTGAGGATGACTATTCATAAACCTAAAGGACATATTTTTAAGAAGGATTTAGAAAGCATAAAAGAAATCCATGCTAATTTTGGCAAGGTATCTGATTCATTTCGTAGTGATATAACTTATAAAATCACTGATTTAGATGGAATACAATACTTGAAAAATCTAGAAACGCTATCCTTAGCAAGAAATGATATTAGAGATATATCACCACTTAGTAGTTTATCAAAACTAAAATATCTAGATATATCCTCAAATAGAGAATTAACAGATATATCACCCTTAAGTAATTTGTCAAATTTAGAATATCTAGATATATCTTCAAGTAAAGAATTAACCAATATAATTTCATTAAGTAAATTAACTAAACTAGAATATTTAGATGCTATCGGCAATAAGATCGGA
>JAJXYA010000321.1 GCA_021780795.1 Bacillota bacterium
TTCTACATTTAAGTTAACATCTACAATTCCTCGTGCCTTTCCATATTGCTTTGTAAGATTCTTAATTTCTATAACGTTCATGACTTGTCCCTCCCTGTTATATTTTATATTATTGTTATACCCAAATAATTTATTTTACATATTCTTCTTTATAAAAATTGTTTTCAAGCAGTTTTAAACAGTCCTCAAATTCATTGTTTAAAGCATCAAAATCCACTGCATCATTATTTTGCATTTGCTTTGCAAAACCATCAGATATCCAGCTAAACATTTTCATTAACACCTTTAGATCTATTCCTTCCTTAAATTTCGAATAGTCCATGCTTTCAAAAACAATAGTATTTCTAAAAACTTCACCTTCTGATAAAATTGTTTTTATATCTTCCCTTACATCTTCGGCCTCTTCAAAATACATATTAGTTAAAAAAGCAGACATGGCAGGATGTTTCTTTAAAATTGATATTTTAATTGCAGTCGCTAGCCTTATCCTTTCAAAAAAATCATGATTTGCATAGTCCAGCTTATTATCCACCTCTTTTGTAATTATATTTCTACAGTAATAAATTAAAAAAATATAAAGTGCCTTCTTTGTACCGAAATAGTGGAATATCATAGCTTTAGAAATCCCAGCAGCAGCAGCAATGTCGCTTACAGAAGTCTTTTTATAACCATTTTTACTAAAAGTTTTTAGTGCTGCATCAATAATAAAACTTTGTTTTTCAAACGGTAACTTTAAAAACCTTTCCAAATTTCTCACCTCTTAATAATATAAACCGAATCGGTTTATATTATGATAACACAATTAACCGATTCGGTCTATATATAATTAATATTTTTATGTATCTATACTATCACTAACATATTCTCCATACTCACAGCCTACATTTTTTATTTCTATATGATCTATGGGTACATGAATTGAACCCTTTCTCCTAAATAGCTTAATTTCTCCAAAACCTGTTCCACCATTCCAAAGCCTGTTGTGAAGCTTTTTTCCGTTAGGGGCTTCGTAATTTATTAATAGCATCTCATCCTTTGGACATTTTAGCTTGAGACTCATAGAAGAATTTCTATTTTGTGCCTTCACTTTCCACAAATTATATTCTTCACCTTCTTGAAAACTATAATCAACCTCTGATTTACTAAAAATTTTTGAAAAATTATATTCATACATTCTACCTTCATAATACATTCCAATCAACAGTTTTCTATCTAATGGCATTCCAAAAACCTTGGGTCTCCCTCCACCAACTTCAATGGCAGAATTATATAACTTTTCCCCTGTTTTTAAGCTTTTTAGATTACAACTACTTAACCATAACCATGGAGATGTAAAATCCTTTCCCCAGTTTTTATCTGCATAACCATAAGATTTATCAGGAATAACATCATAAACTTCCCCATCAAAAACTACTGTTCCACTATATTCTGTTTTTATACCCTCTGCATGCCAAAACATTTCAAAAGCATTTATACTTCTTAAAAGCTTTGAAGCACCATAACCTACATTATAAGCAATTTTTTTATCTATCTTAAGCTCCCAGCTCATAGTTCCTGAATCACACATATATTCTGGATGCTCCTTTATTTCTTTCTCTGTAACATTGCATTGTCCTTTCATATGCTTTTCAGTTAAAATACATTCTCCTATCTTCACATTCAGTGAGTTTTTAGGACATGAAAACTGATCAATTGGATAGAAATTATGTAGTTGTTTTGCATTTTTTCCCCAGGTTCCAACCTTAATTAAAGCATAAGATGGTTTAATGTTATTCCTTTGATTTTCAGGTAGTTGTCCTAATATTGCCTTTTTACCACCTAATGCAGGATTAATAACAAAATACTCTATAAAAAAAACTTTCTCCTCACCAGTTTTTCTATTATATGCCGTAAAGTTATGCCACCACCAATCATATCCCTTTTTAGAAAGAGAACCTTTTAGCATAAATAAGTCTCGTTTAACATCACTTTTATCCAAAACTATCCCCCCCCAAATTTTAAGCCACTTTTATTTACTATATTTCCTATTTTATCATGAATTTCAAAAACCGCATCATTTTTTTAATATAAAACTTTTGGCATATGCTTTTTCACAAATTTCATTTACTTTGGCATATATACATAGCATTTTTATACTTTATAAAATATGTTACAATTGAACATAGTACATGCACCATACAATGAAAGAAGTGAAACAAATGACAAAAGACATGACCAAGGGCAACATAATTGAACTACTAATTAAATTTTCTATACCTTTAATACTCGGAAACCTATTGCAACTTACCTATAATGCAGTTGATTCTATAGTAGTAGGTCATTTTGCAGGTACTGATGCTTTAGCGGCTGTTGGAACAGCTAATCCTGTAATGAATATTCTAATTCTAGGTATAATAGGTTTATGCATAGGTGCTTCTGTTCTTATGAGCGAATTTTTCGGCTCTAAAAATTTTACCTTGCTGAAAAAACAAATATCTACCACAATAATATTTGGATGTCTATTTTCTTTATTTGTGGCACTCCTCGGATTTATTTTTTCTAAAGAAATTTTAAGTTTGCTTAATGTACCATCTAAAATTATTGGTGCTTCATCACTTTACTTGAGAATTATATTTTTGGCCATGCCATTTACATTTTTGTATAATGCAGTAGCTGCTGCTATGAGAAGCACTGGTGATTCTAAAACTCCCATAAGATTTTTAGCGGTTTCAGCTATATTAAATGGTTGCCTCGACATAGTTTTTGTAGGATATTTCAAGATGGGTGTAGTTGGCTCAGCTATTTCAACGGACATAGCTGAAGCATGTTCTGCAATATTTTGTATATTATATATTTATAGATATGTTTCATTTTTAAAACTTACTAAAAAGGAACTTGTTTTAGACAGACACCTTTTAAAATTAACACTTAGATATGGCTCCATCACTGCTCTGCAACAATGTGCACCTCCTTTAGGAAAATTGCTAGTTCAAGGAATTATTAACCCTTTAGGGGTAACTACAATTGCTGCCTTTAATGCTGTAAACAGAGTTGATGATTTTGCTTTTACACCTCAACAAAGTATAGCTTCGTCAATTATGACCTTCGTAGCTCAAAATCGTGGTGCAAAAAATGAAGATAGGGTTAGTGCTGGTTTTAAAGTAGGTTTACTCATAGAATTTTTATATTGGATATTTATTTGTTCAGTAACTTTTTTATTTAAAACCCCAATTATGAATCTCTTTGCTTCCTCAAAAGATTCCCAAATGATAGAACTTGGAGTTAAATACTTAAGTCTTATGTCTTTTTTTTATATTTTACCTTCACTAACCAATGGTATTCAAGGTTTCTTTAGAGGACTAGGCAACATGAAAGTTACTTTAATTTCTTCTGTTATTCAAATATCAATAAGAGTTTTATTTGTTTTTATGCTTGTCCCAATAATGGGAATGGAAAGCGTAGCTATTTCTAGTCTAATTGGATGGATTTTTATGTTAGCTTTTGAAATCCCTTATTATTTTATACACATAAAGAACACCAATAAATTCCACTGTTAATTTTATTAAGCTAAAATCATCCTTATACTAATTTGCATTAAGTTTCTTATATACATTAAAGTACACCCACAATGCATTTAATAATAGTAACCCACTTGTAACAAAAAATATACAGCTGATTCCAAACCTAGCGGCAATTTGTCCTCCCAAAACAGAGCCTCCAAATATACCTAAATAACCAGCTGAAATAGTAAAGCCAAAAATTCTTCCGGTAATAGAATTAGGTGTTATTTTTTTTATTAGTGTATTTACAGATGGATTTAGCCCTCCAAGGGTAAGTCCTAATAAAAATCTAAGACCCATAAGCTGCCAAGGATTTGTAACAAAAGCTTGTGGAATATATATAACTCCTGCAGCGATTAAAGAAAAAAGCATAACCTTATGTGCTCCAATTTTATCCGAAAGCTTTCCAAGCCTTGGAGCTGCGATAATATTAGCAAATCCAGAAGCAGAAAAAGCTAAACCAGCTATAATAGCAACATGCGCTGTACTTTTATTTAATTGTGCAACATAAACTGTTATTATAGGTTCAATAGTATAAAGCGCCAAGCTTATTATAAAAAAAGTAACTGATAAACCTATAGTCAAATTTTTCTCCGGAACACTATTCCATATTTCTTTAGTAGTAAAAACTTTTTTTTCTTCCTTTACAAAATTTTCTTTTACAAAAAGAGCTGTAGCTATAAAAGCTATAAAAAGCATTGCTCCTGTTATATAAAATACTGGTTCTAGCCCAATTGTATCTTCTATAAAACCTCCTATAGTTGGTCCTAAAAGAGATCCTGCAATACTTGCAGTAGATAGAGTTCCTAATGCATAACCTGCATTTTTTTTATCTGTTTGAGTAGCAATAAGCGTAGTGCAGGCTGTACTATATCCTGTAATTGTTCCTTGTAACATTCTTAAAGCTATTAGTACATATACATTTGGAGCAAATCCCATTATTGATATAACAATTGACATTCCTAAACTAGCTCTTAAAAGCATTGGTTTTCTACCAATCCTATCTGCAGCATTTCCCCAAATAGGTGAAAAAATAGCTGAAATTATATATGTAATTCCAAAGGCTATACCTGAATACTCTGCAATAGCTGAATTATTAGCAACACCTAGATGTTTTATATAAAGAGGCATTACGGGAGCAATCTGACTTATCCCAATTCCTGTTACAAACATTCCAAACCAACAAACAATCAAATTTCTTTTCCACATTTTCATTTGCATTTTCCTTCTTTCGTAACTTTATATAATAATTATAAACTATAATATATAGTTTGTAAATTATAATTTTAGTTTGATAATCAATTAATTCCATGTTAAACTATTATAAAAGGTAATTTTACAGGGAGTGATAAATAAATGCAAAAACGGAATCTAACAAAAGAAAAAATTATTCAGGTTGCTTTCTCATTGTCTGATGAGATTGGCCTCAATAAAGTTACCTTCCAAAAAATTGCAGAAAGATTAGATATAAAATATCCATCCTTATACAATCATTTTAGTAATATGGAGGATCTTAAGGCGGGAATGACTATATACCTTTTTAACGACTTAAATTCTATGCTTATGAAAAGATTAATAGGAAAAAGCGGCAATGAGGCAGTTTTGGAATTTGCTTTTGCCTACAAAGATTTTGCTTTTAAAAATAAAACTGCTTATGGGCTTTTTATGAGCATCCCTCGAACTAATAATGAAGAAGCACAACTTTTAGCTAAAGAGACTACTGCTATTCTTCGTCAAATTTTAGATTTTTATACTTCAGATGAAATAGAAGTTATTCATAAAAGTAGGGAATTAAGAAGTATTATTCACGGTTTCATTTCTATGGTTTTTGCTGGATATTTTCATGGAGAGATAGACCCTGAAGAAAGCTTTGCAGTTATGATAAATGACTTTATTTTATCTCTTTCAAGAAAATAAATTATAAAGAATCAAGGTGTATTATGTTGGAAAACAAAAGAAATACTATAGCAATTACTGAAAAACTAGCCTTTGGAATGCTACTTGCATCTGTAGGCGGATTAATGGATGTTTATTCTTATGTCGTTAGAGGAAAGGTATTCGCCACAGGCCAAACTGGTAATTTTGTTCTTGTTGCTGCTAATCTTGCAAATAAAAACTATGTGGGTATGCTCCATCCCTTTGTTCCTATATTATCTTTCTGGGTAGCCATTTTTGCAGCTTGGCATATATTTTATTTGATTGCTAAAGAAAAGCAACTTTTATGGAAACGAACAATATTAGCTATTTCCATAATTATATTATTCATCACAGGACTAATTCCTATTTCTTATCCTGATTTAATATCGGATTCACTTGTAGCCTTTGCAGCAGCTCTTCAATACTGTGCATTTAGAAAATTTGGTACAAGCGAAAACTTTGCTACTATATTTTGTAGTGGTAATATGCGCTCTTGTGCAGATAATTACTATAAAGGACTAATAAGAAAAGATAAAGGGGCCTTAAAAAAAGCCTTCAGCTACAGTTGCATTTTAATCTCTTACTTTTCTGGTGCTGCAATAGGAGCTATCGAAACGACCTTTTTTCATGAAAAAACAATATGGACTGGTGCTTTGGTACTTACAATAGCCTTAATCCTTTCTTTTGTTTTAAATGAAAGTTCTAGTAAAAATAAAACTTTAGCTACCGAGCTGTAATTTACTAATTACTCCTTTCTTTTACTCATATCATTTAGTTATAAGCATATAATGATACCAAGTAAAAGAAAGGGGTTTTTTATGTACAATCTAATACTCTTTGGTGCTGGCGTGGGGTGTAAGGATTTATTAATAAAACTGGATAATAGCAAGATTAATATATTAGCTTTTGTTGATAATAACACTTTACTACAGCATACCTTTATAAATAATATAATAGTGATTTGTCCAAAAGAAATTCATAAATTTCAATATGACTACATTGTTATTACAAATTTATATTTTGATGAAATTTTTGAACAATTAATTGACCTAGGTGTAAAAAAAGATAAAATAATAGGCTTCAAGTTTTATAAAAGTAACCTTTTAACATATTCAGAAAGGCATATTAATATATTGAATAACCTTTGTCTATATAAAACTGAAAATTATTCGGCTTGTAGCATGTTACTATTAGGACGAACTCGATCAATTGATGTTTCTATTAATGGAGATTATGTAAGATTTTCTTCACTTGAACTTGCTGCAAAAGAAATATACGACAAAACCATTAATGGAAGCATAGCGGAACTTGGTGTTTACAAAGGAGATTTTGCCGCCGCCTTAAATGACGTTTTTTATGACAGGAAACTATTTCTTTTCGATACCTTTGAAGGCTTTAATGAGAATGATATTGAAGCTGATGAAAAAAGTAATTTATCTATTTCCAGTACAACGGATTTTTCCGATACAAGCATAGACATAGTATTAAGAAAGATGAAATATCCTGAAAACTGTATAATAAAAAAAGGATACTTCCCACATACAACTGAAAATGTTGACGAGCAATTTGCCTTTGTCAGCATAGATGCTGATTTATTTAATCCCACATATTCTGGTCTGAAATTCTTTTATCCTAGAATGACTGAAGGAGGTTATATTTTTATACATGACTATAACAATTTGAGGTACAAGGGGGTAAAAGAAGCTGTAAAAAAATATTGCCAAGAAAATTCTATTTACTATTTCCCTTTAAGCGATACAGCAGGAACAGCGGTGATTATTAAAAGTGGTCTACTTCATTAAAATAAAGATGAGACGCAAGTTGCCTCTATAAAAATCCTAGGAAAGTGCAACGCATAGGGTTTTAATTGACAATGGACAATTGATAGTTGACAATGAAGGAGGTTTTTCTTCCTTTCAGTCAGAAAAACTACAAATTATTATTTTTAGGTTTCCATTGGCTTTAGCCAACTTAAATAAATTATAGATTTTCCGTAGCTTAGCGTAGGAAAATCCACCATCATTGTCCATTGTCCATTGTCAACTGTCAATTAAAACTCCCTGCGTTTCACTTTTAAACTTTTTATAGCTTAACAATGTGCGTCGCATCTTTTTTCGATTGTGTAGTAGCCCTTTAAATAGTATTATATATTTTTGTTAACCTATGAAAGCTCAAAAGCTCCTGTATA